>NZ_JABWRA010000011.1:0-143273 GCF_014268705.1 Pseudomonas sp. SWRI179
GCGGTGTGTCAGTCAATATCAATACTGACTGGCCTGACGCTATCGCGAGCAGGCTCGCTCCCACAGGGTTGACGGGTTGGCAGGCAGAAAAAAGCCCGGTCAATCGGACCGGGCTCGCAAAGGTGGGGCCTTACTCCTTGGGAAGACTTCGATACTCAGTCGTCGTCATCCCCGCATATCCCCAATTATCCGTGTCGACTTCTTCGATCACGATATGAGTCAATTGCGGGTCCTTGCCCAGCACGCGCTGGAGGGTTTCGGTGATTTCGGAAATCACCTGGGCTTTCTGTTCACGGGTAACGCCGTCTCGGGTAATTCGCACATTGACGAAAGGCATGGTGCACTCCAGCGGGTGGGAAATGGACGCGGGACAGCGCCCGCGTGTTGCAAGGCCACTGTATTTATACGCCACGGACTGATAAACAGACATTTGGAAACTTCAGTTGATACGCGGTGTAACGAATCATGAAGCGTCATTTCGAAGACCTGCAGTTGGGCAGCATAGAACTGTTCTGCCTCGCGGCGGAGGCGGGCAGTTTCACCGCGGCGGCGCAATTGGCGGGTGTGACGCCTGCGGCGGTGAGTCGCTCGATCTTTCGCCTGGAAGAGCGCCTGGGCTCACGGCTTTTCGTGCGCACCACCCGCAGCATCCGCTTGACCGAAGCCGGCAGGACCTATTTCGAGCAATGCCGACAAGCGCTGACGCAACTGGTCGAGGCGCAACAGGAAATGATGGGCGCGCAATCGGTGCCGTCCGGGCAACTGCGCATCAGCCTGCCCACCACCTACGGTCACCATCGCATCCTGCCCTTGCTCCCGGCTTTTCGGGCGCTGTACCCGCAAGTGACGGTGGACCTGCACCTGAGCAATCGAAACATCGATTTTGTTGCCGAAGGGTATGACCTTGCCATCCGAGTGCGGGCCCAGCCCGACTCGTCGATGATCGCCCGGCTGCTGGAAGACGCGAAACTGGTGGTGGTCGCCTCCCCGGAGTATCTGCGCAAGGCCGGCACGCCGCAGGTGCTTGAAGACCTGGATGACCACGAGTGCATCCAGTTCGAACTGCCCAGCAGCGGGCGACGGATTTCCTGGCTATTCAATGTCGAGGGCAAGGAGAAGGAACTGTTCGGGCAGGGCGGGTATTGCTGCTCGGATGATGTACTGGGCGGGGTGACGTTGGCCAAGCATGGCGCGGGATTGTTCCAGACCTACAAATTCATCGTGGAGCAGGAGTTGGCCAGCGGGCAGTTGCTGGAGGTGCTTGCGCCTTTCGCGGGGCGCTCACGGCCGTTCACCTTGTTGTATCCCCACGGTCGGTACGTGCCGCAGCGGGTGCGTGCGTTCGTGGATTTCCTGTTGCAGTACCGGGAGCAGTGGGCCGCGACTTGAGGGAATACAACCGGCGAGGGCAGCAATCCGTGGCGAGGGAGCTTGCTCCCGCTTGAGTGCGAAGCGCTCACAGAATGGGCCGCTACGCAGCCCAGCGGGAGCAAGCTCCCTCGCCACAAGGAATCACAGCAGCCTCAAGTGAACAGAATTGCGCTTGCCACAGAGGTCTTCCCGGTCAACCCGCTATCAGAACCGAAACGCCTGACGCCCGATCAGCAGCCACTTGCCATTCTTCTGCTTCTGCCAGATCTGGAAGTTCTCGATTTCCGTCGGCACCACTTCAGTGCCCTTGAGCGCCTGGGCCGAGAAGTGATTGCGCACCAGCGCCACATCACCGGACAGAGTAATTTTCTGGTTCTTCATTTCCAGGGTCTTGAACGCACTCTTGCCCGTTTCGATGTCGGCGATGAAGGCTTTCTTGTCCTGGATGTTGCCGCTGGAGTGACCATAGGTCAGGTTCTCGGCGGCCAGTGCCTGGAGCTGGGGGATGTCTTTGTGCAGCATGGCTTGGGTCAGGTGGTCGACCGCCTGCGCCACTTCCTGCTCGGCCGACGAAGAGGCTGCCGCTGCGTAGCCGCTGAACAGGCACAAGAAGCTAATGACCAATGTCGCTTTTTTCATGGGATTTCCTTGTTGTTGTAGGTATTAGGAACGCGAGCGATGGGTGCTCGTCGGTCATCGTACAACTTGAAGTGAGGCGTTGGCAAACCAGCCGGTCGCACGGCTCAAGAGCGCTGACAATGTGGCGAGGGAGCTTGCTCCCGCTGGGCTGCGCAGCAGCCCAAAAAACCTGCTCCCCATAAACCTGGCACACCTCGGTGTCAGCACCAGGGGCTGCTTCGCAGCCCAGCGGGAGCAAGCTCCCTCGCCACGGGTTTCACAGGCCACAGCTTTTGTGTAGGCCTTAAAGTCCTTCTCGAACCGCCCCCCGAATCCCCTCCAGCAACATGGTAAACGCCGGGTTGTCGTTATCCTCCCGCCACACCAAATGCAACTCGCTCTGCACCCCTTCGCCCAAATCGATCTCGCGAAACACCACTTGCTTGAACACCACGCTGCTGGCGCAACGCGGTACCAGGGCCAGGCCCATGCCGGCGTTGACCAGGGCCAGGATGGTCAGCGACGACCCCAGCCATTGCACGAATTGCGGCGCGACCCGGGCCGAGCGGAGCATGCCGGTGAGCAGTTCGTTGAAGGGCGGGTAGGCGGCGTGGGAGTACATCAGGAACGGTTGTCCATCCAGGTCTTGGACGCTGACGGATTCGGCGCTGGCCAGCGGATGCCCGGCGGGCACCGCCAGCACGAAAGGTTCGCGCACCAGGCATTCGGTGGCGTAGCCGGTTTCCAGCAGCGGCGAGCGGACGATGCCCAGGTCGATGCGCCGGGCGCGCAGGGCTTCGTGCTGTTGATAGGTGTTCATTTCCGCCAGGACGATTTTGACCTGGGGCTGTTTCAGCCGGGCCTCGGCAATCACCTTGGGCAGAAACTCGTACACCGCGCTGCCGACGAAGCTGATGGTCACCGAGCCGATGTCACCCTTGGCAAAACGTTTGGCGGCCTCGGCGGCCTGTTGCGCCTGTTCCAACAGGTTCTGCGCTTCGACGAAAAACGCCCGGCCGGCGGCGGTGAGCGCCACGCTGCGGGTGCTGCGGGTGAACAGTTCGACGCCCAGGTGATGCTCCAGCAATTGGATCTGCCGGCTCAGCGGTGGCTGGGTCATGTTCAGGCGTTCGGCGGCACGCCGGAAGTTGAGTTCGGTCGCCACGGTGGTAAAGCAGCGCAACTGGGCCAGTTCAAACATTGATTCAATCCAGGTATCAATCAAGAGCCAAGTTAGATTAGACGGGAACAATCCGCCGCGTCCATCATCGTCCCTTTCCTCAACACTGATTGGGAGCCGCTGTATGAAGATCAAACGCGTCACCGTCACCCCCATCGCTTTTCGCGACCCACCCTTGCTTAACGCCAGCGGCATCCATGAACCGTTCGCGTTGCGTTCGATCATCGAGATCGAGAGCGACAACGGTTACATCGGCCTGGGGGAGAGCTACGGCGATGCCCCGGCCCTGGCGATCCAGCAGCAGTTGCAGAGCCAGTTGATCGGCCTGGACCCGTTCAACCTCAACCAGTTGCGGGCCATCGTCCAGGCGACCGTCGCCGCGCAGAAACCGGCCAGCGTCAGCGGTGCCGAACTGGCGCCGGGTTCCCATGCGAGCAAGGCGGTGAGCAATGCCTATTCGGCGTTCGAAGTGGCTTGCCTGGATTTGCAGGCCCATTACCTGAACGTGCCGTTGGTGGACCTGCTGGGCGGCGCGATCCGCGACGAAATTCCGTTCAGCGCATACCTGTTTTTCAAGTACGCCGAGCACATCGATTCGCCGTACCCAGCCGACACTTGGGGCGAGGCCCTCAACGAAGAGCAGATCGTCGCCCAGGCCCGGCGGATGATCCAGGACTATGGTTTCAAGAGCATCAAGCTCAAGGCTGGCGCCCTCGATCCGGAGCATGAAGTCGCCTGCATCAAGGCGCTGAAACAGGCGTTTCCCGGCTACCCGTTGCGCATCGACCCCAATGGCAACTGGTCCCTGGAAACCTCGATTCGCATGGCCGAACTGCTGGGGGATGACCTGCAGTATTACGAAGACCCGACGCCGGGACTTGCGGGTATGTCCGAGCTGCACAAGCGTACGGGGTTGCCGCTGGCGACCAATATGGTGGTCACCGATTTCGATGAGTTCCGCCGCAGCGTGGCCCAGGACAGCGTGCAGATCGTATTGGCCGACCACCATTACTGGGGCGGCCTGCGGGACACCCAGGTGTTGGCGAAAATGTGCAGCACTTTCGGCCTGGGCGTGTCGATGCATTCCAACTCGCACCTGGGCATCAGCCTCATGGCCATGGCCCACGTCGCGGCCGCGGTGCCGAACCTCGACTATGCCTGTGACACCCATTACCCGTGGCAGGAGCCGGATGAAGAAGTGATCAAGGGCGGCAAGCTGCCGATTGTCGACGGCTGCGTGAAGATCACCCGGGCGCCTGGGCTTGGCTTGGAGCTGGACCGGGATCAACTGGGCAAGCTGCATGAGCAGTTTCTCAGTTGCGGCATCCGCCAGCGCGACGATGTGCGGCAGATGCAGCGTTACCGGCCGGATTGGAAGACCGTCAAGCCGCGGTTCTGAGCCGAAGGCGAGGGGCCTGCTGCGCAGGCCAGCGGGAGCAAGCTCCCTCGCCACAAAAGCTGGATCTGACTTCAATTTTGAGTGTGGGTGCGACCCCTGTGGCGGGAGCAAGCTCCCTCGCCACAAAAGCTGGATCTGACTTCAATTTTGAGTGTGGGTGCGACCCCTGTGGCGAGGGAGCTTGCTCCCGCTGGGCTGCGCAGCAGCCCCAAACCAGCCAGCTCACTATGACTGCCCAATGGGTTGATCCTCCCAAGCCACCTTGCGGCCCACACCCAAAGTACCGCACCCGCCAGCCTCGCCGTCTTACACCCAAACTGCCGCGCCGGGCCGGCGCTGCCAAAGCATCCGCCAATCGCTCCCAAGGCAGCGTATGACGCGCCCTGGCGCCTTTCGATAATCGCCTCCGACATCCCGTCCCCTGTTGCGGAGCGCGCCATGCACAACAATAAAAATACCCGCCAACGTTTTTTGCCTGCGGTCATCGTAGGTGTTTCGAGCCTGGGCCTGACGCCTTGGGCCAACGCCGAAATCATGCTGTACGACAAGGACCAGACCACCTTTTCCACCGACGGCTACATCAACGCCTTTTACGTCAACAGCGACGTCGACCGCGCGGGTGAGCAGTACGACCGGCGGCAGGCGCGGGTCAAGATGGGCTTTTTGCCCAACTACCTGGGTTTCAACATGGGCAAGCAGGTCGATGACCTCAAGCTCGGTGCCCGGGCCTCGTTCTGGGTAACCATCAACGACAGCGAAACCAACGGCACCGACACCGCCATCGACGTGCGCCAGTTCTACGGCACCGTGGCCAACCCGGAGTGGGGCGAAGTGCTGATCGGCAAGGACTTCGGTCTGTTTGCCCGCTCCAACATCCTGCTGGACGAACTGCTCGCCGGTTATGGCCAGGTCAGCGATACCCTGGGGCTGGTGGACGGTGGTGGCGTGTCGTTCGGCAACATTGGCAGCGGCTATCCGTACCCGTTCCCGACCTCGCAGATCACCTACCGCACGCCGGTGATGGAGGGCTTGCGCGTGGCGGTGGGGATCATGGACCCGGTGGACACCAACGACAACAGCGCCACCGGCAAGGCCTATCAGGAAAACCCGCGCACCGAGAGCGAGATCACCTATCAGTTCGACCTGGGTGGGGCGAAGATCTACAGCTGGCTCAACGGCAGCTACCAGACTTCGGACAACACCGATTCCACGGTGGAGTCAGTGACCTCCAAGGGCCTGGGCTACGGCGTGCAGGCCAAGATGGGCGGGCTGTCGCTCACCGGTTCGGGGTTCCAGGCCAAGGGCATCAACCCGTTTTTCACCAACAACGCCGGTGAAGCGACCCTGCGCAATGTCGACAGCAATGGCTACCTGTTGCAGGGCTCCTACAAGCTGGGCAAGAACCGCTTGGCGCTGTCCTACGGCAAGACCGATGACGACGGCAACGGCGTGGTGGGCAGTGGTGCCGATTACGAAACCCGTGGCATTGCGCTGTTCCATGACATCAACGACAACCTCAAGCTCGTGGCCGAGTACAACCAGTTCGAAATCAATGGCCACGATACGAGCGCCCAGAACGAAGATACCGACACGTTTGCGGTGGGGGCGGTGCTTACCTGGTGAGGGGGAAATCCCTTTGGGCCTGGCACCAGGGTGGGTCAAGCCTGCTTTGGGGCTGCTGCGCAGCCCAGCGGGAGCAAGCTCCCTCGCCACAGGGTTGCGCTCGTACTCAAAAATGAAGTCGACCCCTGCTTTTGTGGCGAGGGAGCTTGCTCCCGCTGGGGCGCGAAGCGGCCCTGAGACCTGACACCCTGGTGTCTCAGATCGGTTGATATTGGGGGCTGCGCATCAGCCCCTTTTTTTCAGTGCGACGTCCCCTCGGCAAACTCGATCTTGTTGCCGACGTTGTACTTGCCCGAAGGCTTGTTCATGGGCAGTCGCTTGATTTCCTCGAGGGTGTTGCTGTCGTAGACGATCAGCGCGCCATCGCTATCCCAGATGCTCAACAGCAGGTAGCGGCCATCGCGGGTGAACTCGACGTGGGCGGCGGTCTTGCCGGGCATGGGCCGCAGGGTGTGGGCGATTTCCAGGGTCTGTTTGTCGATCAGGTGGATGGCATCGTTGTCCGGGCCGAAGAACACATCGGTCCAGGCGTAGCGGGAGTTGGCGTGACTGCGCAGGAAGAAACCCGGCCCCAGCGTGGGGATCTGCTTGATGACTTTCCAGGTGTCGAAATCGATCACCGAGATCAATCCCTTGCTGATGTTGGGCGTGGCGAACACCCAGTGCCCATCGCGTTTCCAATAGGTCCCCGAGCCCAGGTGTGGCATGCCCGGCAGCGCGATGTCAGTGACGATCCGCCCGGTGTCGAGGTCGATCACCTGGCCGCCCTGGGCCTTGCGGGAGGTGGCGAGCAACTGCCGGTAATCGGGCGAGAAGGAAAAATCATCGAGGTAATCCTCGGCCTCGATCCGTCGGGGCACGAAGTCCGGGTTCGGTCCGCTGGACAGTTCCCAGACCTCTTTCACGTCTTTCAAGGCCACGATGAAGCTGTTGCGCGGCGGCGCGGTATACACCGCACTGACCCGCGACGGCTGGCCGTTCAGGCCCACCGTTGCAACGGTCTTGACCAGTGACAGATCGCGGGCATCCAGCACCACCACATTGCCCGGCAGGGTGTTGCCCACCAGCACCCAGCGCCCGTCCTTGCTCACCGCCAGGTTGCGGGTATTGAGCCCGGCCCGCACCTCGGCGATCAGCGTGAGGTTGTGCAGGTCATACAGGCTGATCCAGCCGTCCCGGGAGGCGAAATAGACGAAGCGTCCGTCCGGGGAAAATTTCGGTCCGCCATGCAGCGCAAAGTGTGAAGCGAAGCGCGCCAGGACCTCGAAGCGATCGCCGTCGACAATATCGACGTGATGATCGCCAGCCTCCACCACCACGAACAGGTTCAGCGGATCAGCGTGATGCTGGGGTTTATCGGGCAGGCTGGCGACATCCGCCAGCAAGCGATGACTGCGGCGGGTGTCGTCCTCGCTCCAGGTCGGTTCAACGGCGGGCGGACGTTGAAGATAGTGGGTCAGGCCATCGACCTGCGCAGACGTCAGCACTGCGCCGAACGCCGCCATCTGGCTGGCCGGGCGTCCATGGGTGATCACCTGGCGAATTTCGTCGGGCTTGATCCGGCTCAGGCTCTGCGGCAACAGTGCCGGCCCGGCAGCGCCGATGCGATTGACCCCGTGGCACTGCTGGCAGTGTTGCTGGTAGGTCTGTTCGGCCCATGCCAGGTCCGGTTCAGGCACCGAGGCGCCGTGGACGGCACCGATCCACAGTAGCGGGGCAAGCCAGCCGATCCTCATGACGCCACCCTCGCCATACCTGGCTGGTGCGGGAGGACCGGGTGCAGACGGGCTGGATGTTCCAGTAACTGATGGGCAAACAAGCCAACCACCTTGCCGATCACCGTCAAGGTCGGCAGGCCTTCGGCGCACGCCTGCGCCAGCTCCGGCAGTTGCTGGAGAGTACCGCGCAGGACCTGCTGGTCGGGGCGCGTGCCGTTGCTGATCAACGCCGCCGGCGTATCAGCCGCCAGGCCCGCCGCGATCAACTGCGTGGCAATGGTGCCGAGGTTCGACAAGCCCATGTAGAACACCAGGGTCTGGCTGTCATCCGCCAGGCTTTGCCAAGGCAAGTTCAAGTCGCCTTCGCGTTGCAAATGACCGGTGATGAAACGGCAGGAATTGACCAGGTCGCGATGGGTCAAGGGAATGCCGGCGTAAGTGCTGCAACCGGCCGCGGCGGTGATACCAGGCACGATTTGGCAATCGATACCCCGCGCCAGCAGATACTCCAGTTCCTCGGCGCCGCGACCGAAGATGAACGGATCGCCGCCCTTGAGCCGCACCACCCGTTGTCCCTGGTCGGCCAGGTCGGCCAGCAGTTCGTTGATCTGTGGCTGGGGCAGGCTGTGGCAGCCGGCGGCCTTGCCGACGTAATGCCGGGCGCACGTGAGTGGAATCAGACTGAGCAATTGCGCACTGATCAAGCGGTCATAGACCACCGCGTCGGCCTGCAGCAACAGGCTCCAGGCGCGCAAGGTCAGCAGGCCCGGGTCACCGGGGCCTGCGCCGACCAGGGCGACCTCGCCCGGTCTGAAGGGCGATTGCAGGGCAGCGGGCAAAACGATGGAGGCAGGCATGGGACTTCCTTGGTTCGGTATCAGGTTCGCCGTCGGTTCATCAGGCGCAGGGCAGCGCAACGCTGGGGATCGGGTGCAGGCCAATTTCGTCATCGCTGAGGTGGCAGCCGGGGTCCTGGCCCCACAGGTCGCCGTCGGCCCAGGCGCGGGTGCGGGTATTGCCGTTGCAGATGTCCAGCCATCGGCATTGCCCGCAGCGGCCGCCCACGGCCCGGGGGTGTTCGCGCAGCTTCAAGAGCAGGGCATCGGGGCGCTCTGACCAGAGGGTCTTGAACGCTGTCTGGCGCACGTTGCCCACCGAGTGCTGCCACCAGTAGGTATCGGGGTGGACCTCGCCGGTATTGTCGATGTTGGCAATGCCGCTGCCCGAGGCATTGCCGCCCCAGGCCCGCAGCATCTGCTCCAATGCGGCGTAGTGCTGGGGCAAGTGCCGGGATACCCAGTGCAGCAAGAGGATCGCATCGGCATCGTTGTTGCCGCTGACGAAATCACTGTCGCGTCCCTGTTCGATGTCGCGCCAGGCCCGTTCGAAGATCAAGTCCATGGCCTCGCGGCTCATCTGCTGCTGGGCATCGAGCTTGCGACTGCGCTTGCCGCGGCCGCTGTAGTTGAGGTGCGACAGGTAGAATTTCTGTACGTCGTATTCATCCATCAAGTCCAGTAAGCGTGGCAGTTGGGCATGGTTTTGCTGGGTGAGGGTGGTGCGCAATCCGACCCGGATCCCTTGCTCGCGACAGAGCCGGATGGCCGCCATGGAGCTGGCGAAACTGCCCTTGAGCTGGCGGAATTCATCGTGGGTCGCTTCCAGGCCATCGATGCTGATGCCGACGTAGTCGAAGTTCGCCGCGGCAATCAGTTCGATGTTGGTGGCGTCGATCAATGTGCCATTGGTGGACAGGGCCAGGAAAAAGCCTTTGTCGCGAGCATAGGCGCTGAGCTGGAACAGATCGTCGCGCAGCAAGGGTTCGCCGCCGGACAGGATCAGCACGCGCACACCGGCATCATGCAGGTCATCGATGACCTGGAGTGCCGCCGCTGTGTCCAGTTCATCGCGAAACACGCTGTCGGCGGATGTTGCGTAACAGTGCTTGCAGGTCAGGTTGCAACGCCTGAGCAAGTTCCAGATCACCACCGGCGGGCGCTGGCTGCCCGGTGGCGCGACGCGTGGGGCGGGGCAATGCCCGGCCAGGGCCCGCAGGTAATGGCTGATCCTCAACATAAGTCGCTCCGTGGGAGCAAGGCTTGGTGGGAGCAAGGCTTGCCCGCGATGAAACCGATGCGGTCCTTCATAAAACCGACGCCCCTGCTTCGCGAGCAAGCTTTGCTCCCACAGGCGATAGCCGCAGGCCGGTTTTTTTCAGGATGCGGCTGCTCACCAGCATGTCGTCGGCGGCGCAGGCGTCCCCCAGCAAATAGCGCAGGTGTTCGCGGTAGCGGTCGATTTCTTCGCGGCTGCGGCCGTGGACCATGGCGAACAGGTTGTAGCGCCAACCGGGCCGGCGCGGGCGCCGATAGCAGTGGCTGACAAAGGGCTGTGCTCCCAGCAGGGCGCCGAGGCGTGCGATATCGGCATCGGCCACGTCCCACACCGTCATGCCGTTGTGGCGATAACCCAGGCGATAGTGATTGGGCACGGCGGCGATGCGCCGGATCGCGCCTTCGGCCTGCAAACGCTTGAGCAGGTCAATGGTGGATTCCACGCTCAAGCCCAGTTGTTCGGCCAGCCAGGCCCAGGGGTCTCCGAGCAAGGGCAGGCCGGCCTGGGTCAGTTCCACCAGGCGCAGGGCCAAGGGCGTTTCATCCAGCCGTGGCGGTGCTTGCCACAACGACTCAGACGGGGAAGTACAGGCCGACATGGTAGGTCTCCTCTTTGGGCAGGTTCAGCGGCACCAGGCCGGTCAGGTGCTCGATGCGCAGGAGGGCGTCGTTGATCGCCTGTTCGCTGGGGCAGGCGAGCACGAACCACATGTTCCAGGTGTGTTCGCGGCGGTAGTTGTGGGCGACTTCGGGCATGTCCGCGAGCAGCTCGGCGATGGTTTCGAAGTGCGACTCGGGCACCGCCAGTGCCGCCAGGGTGAACGCACCGCCCAGGCGATCGATGTCGAACATCGGGCCGAAGCGGGTCAGTACGCCGTCGTTGAGCAGTTCATGCAGGCGGTCGAGCAGTTCAGTCGCATTGCTGTCCAGTTCCTCGGCCAGGGCCTGCCAAGGGTGACGGACCAGTGGCAGGCCCAATTGCAGGCGATTGATCAGGCGCCGGTCGAGGTCATCCATCGCTACGGGCTCCGACCGGTGCGGCGAAACGTCCGCCGCATTGCTTGAACAGGTGCGTGCTGAACAGCAGTTGGTGCGGCAGGTCGTCCAGCAGGTGTTCTTCCAGCAGCGCCTGGACCTGGGCCTCGACGCGGTCACGCTGGCGCCCGTGGATCATGCAGAACAGGTTGTATTGCCACTGGGGCAGGCGCCGTGGACGCTGGTAGCAAAGGCTGATGCCCGGGGCCTGGCCGAGGCGCCGACCGACTTCATCGACCAGGGCGTCCGGCACATCCAGCACCAGCATGGCGTTAGCGGCAAACCCCAAGGCGCGATGGTTGACCACCAGGCCGACACGACGGAACAGCCCCTGTTCATGCCAGCGCTGCACCTGTTCGAGCACTTGTGGCTCGCTGGCCTCGATCTGTTCGGCCAAGGCCTGGAAGGGACGGGATGTCAGGGGCAGGCCGGTTTCCAGCAGACGGCGCAAGGCCAGTGACTGTTGTTCGCTCAGGGCGTTTTTCATGGGGTGGCCTCCAGGGCAAAGCCCAGGTCGATGCGGTAGGCGGTGAGCATGGGCAGGTCCAGGGGCGTGAGGCCGGTGTCGTGTTCCAGTTCCTGGAGGATGTTGTCCAGGTGCGCCCGGTTGGGGCCGGTCAGCACGAACCAGAGGTTGTAGCGATGTTCCCGGGCATAGTTGTGATTGACTTCCGGGTATTGGCTGACGCGTGCCGCCACCTGGTGCAGGCGGTCTTCGGGCACGGCCAGGGCGACGAGGGTGCTGGCCCCGGCGCGGGTGTGTTCGAACACCGGGCCGACCCGCGATAAGGTCCCGGCCACGTGCAGGTGGTGCAGGCAATCGATGACCTGGGCTTCGCTGCAGCCCAGGGTCTCGGCCATGGCCCGATAGGGCTCGGCGCACAACGGCAGGCCATGCTGGAATCGATCGATCAGGCGCCGGGCCAGTGAGCTGGGTGCCATGGTCAGTACCCCGACTTGTGCGCGCGACTGCTGAAGAAAATCCCGCTCGGGCTCAGGGCCGGTAGGCTGCCCAGGCGTTCGAGCCGATACGGGTTCCAGACCTGGACCTCGCCACCGTCCCGGACGGACAGCCACAACTGGTCACCCCGTGCGGTGAATTCCATGTGCAGCACCGCCGGGCCTGGCCGTAGGTCGGCGACGATGGCGTGGGTCTGGGTGTCGATGATCTGGACGCGGTCGTTGTCCGGGTAGGCGAAGTTGACCCACAGTTGCTGGCCATCTGGTCGCGCCGTGACGAACACCGGTTGGCCGGCCACGGCGATGGCGTCGGTCTGCTGCCAGTCCTGGGCATTCATCACCAACACCTGGTGATGCCCGACGGCGGGTACGAAGGCTTGTTGGTCGGCCATGGCCCAGCCTTCCAGATGCGGCATCTTGTACACCGGCAACTTGTCCTGGCCGCGTCCGTAGTGCCCGAGCACCCGTTTCACGCCGCGCTCCGGGTGCCAGAGGTCGAGCTGGGCCATGCCGTCCTCGCCGAACAGCCCGGCCATGTAATAACGCCCGTCGGGGGTGATCAGGGCGTCGTAGGGTTGCTGGCCGATGGCGGTGAAACGCTCGATGCGCGGGGTGAGGCCCTGGCTGAAGTCGGCCGTCCAGATCTCGCCGGTGTCGAACAGGCTGAACACGAAGCGTTGTCCCGGTGCATCCACCAAGCCGACCACGCGTGAACGTTTCTGGCCGCCGGGCAATGGCGTGGCCGGGATGTCGGCGACCTGTTCCAGGGTTTGGGCATCGAATACCTTGACGCCGCCGGGCTCGTAGTTGGAGACAGCGATCAGCTTGCCGTCCTGGCTGATTGCGCCGCCGATGCTGTTGCCGCCCTGGATGATCCGCCGCTCGATTTGTGCGCCCAGCAGGTCGACTTTGCTCAGGCCACCGTCGCGACCGAATACATAGGCGTAGCGCTGGTCGCGGGAGAACACCACCGAGGCGTGGGACAGGTCGCCCAGGCCTTCGACACGGCCCAGGGCGGTGCGGGTGTCACTTTCGATGATTTGCAGGCTGCCGCTGGCGCGTTCCACCACCACGCCCAAATCGCCGGTGCCGCGCAACGGTGTCTGGGCGCAACCGCAGAGCAGCAGGGCGATGGCCGTGGAGGACAGGATAGAACGGATCATGGGGCGGGTTTTCCTTGAAGGAGCCGGTCCACCAGCCAGCGGATGTCGTCGGGTTCGAGCAGCGCGGCCCAACCGGGCATGGCGCTGCCGGGCCGGCCGAGGGTGACGGTGGCGATGAGGCTGTCGCGGGATTTTCCGGCCAGGGCTTCGTGGGTCAGGGGCGGGCCGAGGCCACCGGTCAGGTACAGGCCGTGGCAGGCGCCGCAATCCTGGTCCAGCAGGTGTTGCAGTTGGGCCTGGCGCTGGCTGTCGGGAGCGGCCAGCACGCAGGAGGAGAAAACGAAGAGGAGGGCGGTTATCGAGGTGGTGAAGCGGTGTCGTTCCATGACGTCCTCCTGAACAAAATTGCACGGCTTTTGTGGCGAGGGAGCTTGCTCCCGCTGGGCTGCGCAGCAGCCCCTTGGGTTTGCCTGACACAGCGAGTCGTCAGGTTGCTATTTGGGGCCGCTTCGCAGCCCAGCGGGAGCAAGCTCCCTCGCCACAGGCATCAGGCAGATCCTGCCCAGTTATTTAAGGGTCAAGACCCACGCCGCGAGGATCTTGGCTTCTTCCTCTGTCACCGGGTTGGCCGGCATCGGCATCGGTCCCCAGTTGCCTTGCGTCCCTTCCTTGATGTGTTTGGCCAGTACCGCCTCGGCCCCCGCGACGCCGGCGTTTTTCGCCGCGACTTCCTTGAGCGCCGGGCCCACCACCTTGGTGTCGATGGAGTGACAGGCCGCGCAGGGCTTGCTCTTGAACAGGGTCGGGCCGTCTTGCGCCAAAGCCGGCAGGCTGTAGGCGGCGGTCAAGGCCAGTGCGATCAGAATAGGCTTCATGGTTTTTCCTCTTATTGATGGGGCTCAATAGATGTCGTGTTGGGTGTTGTAGACGTTGAATTTTCCGGTGGGGGTGATCAGGCGCTTGTCCTTGATCACGTTCTTGACCTTGAGGGTCTTGTCGTCGATCACCACCAGTGCCGACTCGTCTTCCTGGCCGCTCCAGACCGAGAACCAGACCTCGTCGCCGGCCTTGTTGTATTCCGGTTGCACCACGCGCAACGCACCTTTCTTGATGCCGGCGTACTCGGCAATCGGCAGCACGGTGTAGCCGGCGTCAAGCTTGTCGATGTTGAACACCGCCACCGACTGGCTGAGCTTGGCGTCGGGGCTGAGGGTGGTGTCGACATACAGGTGGCGCGACGCGGGGTGGGTCTTGATGAACAGCGAACCGCCGCCTTGGCCTTGGAGCGAAGCGACCTGTTTCCAGGCGTATTGCGGATGCTTGACCGGGTCGGTGCCGATCAGCGAAACCCCTGCGTCACCCAAGTGGCTGGTGGCCCACACCGGTCCATAGAGTGGATGGTTGAAGTTGGCGCCGCGGCCTGGGTGCGGGGTCTTGCCCACGTCCACCAGGGCGGTGAGCTTGCGTTCCTTGGAGTCGATCACCGCGACCTTGTTGGAGTTGTTGGCGGCCGTCATGAAGTAGCGATGGCTGCTGTCCCAACCGCCGTCATGGAGGAACGGTGCGGCGTCGATGCTGGTGATGGTGAGGTTCTTGATGTCCTGGTAGTTGACCAGCATCACCTTGCCGGTTTCCTTGACGTTGACGATGAACTCCGGCCACTCGTGGGAGGCGATGATCGCCGCGACGCGCGGCTCGGGATGGTATTGCTGGGTGTCGACGGTCATGCCCCGGGTCGAGACGATCTGCTTGGGCTCCAGGGTCTCGCCGTCCATGATGGTGAACTGCGGCGGCCAGTACGAACCGGCGACGGTGTACTTGTCCTCGTAGCCCTTGAATTTGGAGGTTTCCACCGAACGGGCTTCGATACCGACCTTGATTTCCGCGACCTTGGTCGGCTCTTTCGGCCACAGGTCGATCATGTCGATCTTGGCGTCCCGGCCGATCACCAGCAGGTAGCGCCCCGACGCCGAGATGCGCGAGATGTGCACCGCGTAGCCAGTGTCGATCAGCTTGACGATTTTCTTGCTGTCGCCGTCGATCAAGGCAATCTTGCCGTCGTCGCGCAGGGTCACCGAGAACAGGTTCTGCAGGTTGAGGTTGTTGAGCTGCTTGGTCGGGCGGTCCTCGGGTTTGACCAGGACCTTCCAGGTCTTGAGGGTTTCGGCCATGCCCCATTCCGGCGGCGTCGGCGGGGTGTGCTGGATGAATTTGCCCATCACCGTGATCTGGTCTTTGGTCAGGGCGTTGGAGGTGCCCCAGTTCGGCATGCCGGCGGGCGAGCCATAGGTGATCAGCGCTTCCAGGTAAGCCTGGCCGCGGGACTGGGTGATGTCGGGTGTCAGCGGCTTGCCGGTGGCGCCTTTGCGCAGGACTCCGTGGCAGCCGGCGCAGCGCTGGAAATAGATTTCCTTGGCCGAGTCGAAGTCGGCCTGGCTCAGGTCCGGCGCGCCTTCGGTCTTGACCACCCGGGGTGACTCCGGCGTGGTGGGTTGGTCGGCGAAGGCGTAGGGAGCAACCAGCGCTGTACACAGCGCCGTCACCCTCAGGGCCCACGTTTTTTTGTGGCTGATCAGCATTCCATTTCTCCTCAGGCATGACCCGCGCTGCGCTGTAAATGACGTTTGGCGCGCAGGTTCTTGGTGCGATGCAAGGCTATGCCCAGGGCGGTGGTGAGCCGCTTGACGGCGATCAAGTTTGCCGGCCGCCGCCCTTGCCAGGTTGTCGCAGGGCACCGTAGCGTGGCCGGCAATCGTGTTGTCTGATCAGGCCCTCGCCATGAACGCTATCCACACTTTGCAGCACCCCGACGAACCCTTTTATCAACCCCAGGACAACGAACAGGCGATGTTCGAACAAGCCTGGCATCACGGCATGCCGGTGCTGATCAAAGGCCCCACCGGCTGCGGCAAGACCCGTTTCGTCCAGCACATGGCCCACCGCCTGAAACTGCCGCTGTACACCGTCGCTTGCCACGATGACTTGAGTGCGGCCGACCTGGTGGGGCGTCACCTGATCGGCGCCCAAGGCACCTGGTGGCAGGACGGCCCCTTGACCCGGGCCGTGCGCGAGGGCGGCATCTGTTATCTGGATGAGGTGGTCGAGGCGCGCCAGGACACGGCGGTGGTGCTGCACCCCTTGGCCGATGATCGGCGGCAGTTGTACCTGGAGCGCACCGGCGAAGTGCTGCAGGCGCCGCCGTCCTTCATGCTGGTGGTGTCGTACAACCCCGGTTACCAGAACCTGCTCAAGGGCATGAAGCCCAGCACGCGCCAGCGTTTCGTGGCGATGCGCTTTGGCTATCCGGCGGTGGCCGATGAAGAACGCATCGTCGCCCGCGAGGCGGGGGTTGATCTGGCCCTGGCGGCCCAGGTGGTGCGATTGGGGCAAGCGCTGCGCCGGCTCGATCAGCATGACCTGGAGGAAGTCGCCTCGACGCGCCTGCTGATTTTCGCCGCGCGCATGATCGGCTCCGGCATGGACCCGCGCCAAGCCTGCCTGGCCTGCCTGGCCGAGCCGTTGAGTGACGACCCGCAGACCGTTGCCGCGTTGATGGATGTGGTCGATGTCCACTTCGGCTGAAACCGCTGGCGTGTCCCGGCGGTTGCCCGGGGATCTGGCGATGTGGTTTTTCATCCTCGCCGAGTTGTCGGTGTTCGCGCTGTTGATCCTGGCGTTCACCGTTGCCCAGGCGTTGCACCCGCAGATGTTCAGCGAGGGCCGGCAGTTGCTGGACCGGTCCACGGGCCTGGCGATGACCCTCAGCTTGCTCACCGCCGGCCTGTTCGCCGCCCTGGCCCAGGAGCAAGTCAGGCAGGACCGGCCGCGTCGAGCCGCGCTGTTGTTGTGCGGGGCGTTGTTGCTCGCTTGCGGTTATGTGGCGATCAAACTCACGGAGTATGCCCATCTCTTGGCGAACGGGCTGGGGATGGAGCACGACACGTTCTTCACCTTGTACTGGATCCTCACCGCGTTTCATTTCCTCCATGTGTTGCTGGGCATGGTGATCCTTGCCTGGCTGGCCGAGGGTTGCCTACGTCGGCGCTACGGTGCGCAGGAACACAGCGGGTTGGAGTCCGGCGTGTTGTATTGGCATATGGTCGATCTGGTCTGGGTGCTGTTGTTCCCGGTGGTCTACATCCTTGATTGAGCGGAGGTGCTCATGTCGGCTTCCCGTGTCTTGATCGCCTGCTGGATGGCGCTGGCCGTGCTGAGCAGCGGCACCGTCGCCCTCGGTCAGATCGCCGCCAGCGGGCTGGTGTCCATCGCCATCCTGGCGGTCGCGGTGACCAAGGCCTGGCTGATCGCCGACGGTTTCATGGAGCTGCGCCATGCGCCGCGGTTGTGGCGGTGGTTGGTGTTGAGCTGGGCGGTGGTGCTGGCGATTGCGATCTCGTTCGCGCTCTGACGCCCGACATTCCCTCCTGTGGCGAGGGAGCTTGCTCCCGCTGGGCTGCGAAGCGGCCCCAACAGCAACAACTCAATCCATCTGACACACCGCGCCAGCAGGTTTTAGGGTCGCTTCGCAACCCAGCGGGAGCAAGCTCCCTCGCCACAAAAGCTCATCTGCCTTTCTGGCAGTGTTGGAACACCCACAAAACACAAAAGCTCATCTGCCTTTCTGGCAGTGTTGGAACACCCACAAAACACAAAAGCTCATCTGCCTTTCTGGCAGTGTTGGAATACCCCAGCAAAACACAAAAGCTCATTTGCCTTTCTGGCAGTGTTGGAACACCCCAGCAAAACACAAAAGCTCACCCGTCTTTTCGAGCGGTGCTGGAACAACCCACCAAAACCATCGGAGATTCTTGATCGCCATCAAGCGGTTCCGGACCCCTGGCTTCCTAGAATGGTCACGCCAAGCAATGAGGAAGTGACCATGTCAGATACCTTCACCAAAGGCATGGCCAGGAATATTTACTTCGGGGGAAGCATCTTCTTCTTCCTGATATTCCTGGCCCTGACCTACCACACGGAACAGACCTTTCCCGAACGCAGCAACCAGGCGCAATTGACGGAATCGGTGATACGCGGCAAGGGCGTCTGGGAGCGCAACAACTGCATCGGCTGCCATACCCTGCTGGGCGAGGGCGCGTACTTTGCGCCGGAGCTGGGCAACGTGGTCAACCGTCGCGGCGGCGATGAAGCCTTCAAGCCGTTCCTGCAGGCCTGGATGAAAATGCAGCCGCTGAACGTTCCGGGTCGTCGGGCCATGCCGCAGTTCAACCTGAGCGAGCAAGAGGTCGACGACATCGCCGAGTTCCTCAAGTGGAGCTCGAAAATCAACACCAATGGCTGGCCGCCAAACAAGGAGGGCTGAGAGATGAGCATGGCTAATCCGCATCTGAAATTCGCCTCGCAGGCCGTCGCCAAACCCTACTTCGTGTTTGCCCTGATGCTGTTCCTCGGGCAGGTGCTGTTCGGTTTGATCATGGGCTTGCAATACGTGGTCGGCGACTTCCTGTTCCCGCTGATCCCTTTCAACGTGGCCCGCATGGTCCACACCAACCTGCTGATCGTCTGGCTGCTGTTCGGCTTCATGGGCGCGGCGTATTACCTGATCCCGGAGGAGGCCGATCGCGAACTGCACAGCCCGAAACTGGCACTGTTGCTGTTCTGGGTATTCGCCGCCGCAGGCGTGGCGACGATCCTGGGCTACCTCTCGGTACCTTATGCGACGCTGGCGAAGTTCACCGGCAATGACTTGCTGCCAACCATGGGGCGGGAGTTCCTGGAGCAGCCGACGATCACCAAGATGGGCATCGTCGTGGTGTGCCTGGGGTTCCTCTACAACATCGGCATGACCTTGCTCAAAGGTCGCAAGACCACCGTCAGCATGGTGATGATGACCGGCCTGATCGGCCTGGCGGTGTTCTTCCTGTTCTCCTTCTACAACCCGGAAAACCTCGCCCGCGACAAGTTCTACTGGTGGTGGGTGGTGCATCTTTGGGTGGAAGGCGTCTGGGAATTGATCATGGGTTCGATGCTTGCCTTCGTCCTGATCAAGATCACCGGCGTGGACCGGGAAGTGGTGGAAAAATGGCTCTACGTGATCATCGCCATGGCACTGATCACCGGCATCATCGGCACCGGTCACCACTTCTTCTGGATCGGCGCGCCGGAGGTCTGGCTGTGGGTCGGTTCGATCTTCTCGGCGATGGAACCGCTGCCGTTCCTGGCGATGGTGGTCTTCGCTTTCAGCATGGTAAAAAACCGCCGTCGGCATCACCCGAACCGCGCCGCGACCTTGTGGGCCAAGGGCACCACCGTCACCGCGTTCTTCGGCGCAGGGGTCTGGGGTTTCCTGCACACCCTGGCGCCGGTCAACTACTACACCCACGGTTCGCAACTGACCGCGGCCCACGGTCACCTGGCCTTCTACGGTGCCTACGCGATGATCGTGATGACGCTGATCAGCTACGCCATGCCACGCTTGCGCGGCTTGGGCGAAGCGGCGGACGAACGTTCCCAGCGGCTGGAGATCTGGGGCTTCTGGTTGATGACCCTGTCGATGGTGATGATCACCTTGTTCCTCACCGCGGCCGGTGTCGTCCAGGTCTGGTTGCAACGTTGGATGGAGGATGGCAGTGCCTTGCCGTTCATGGCGACGATGGATCATCTGAAGCCGCTGTTCTGGGCGCGACTGGTCAGCGGCGTCGGGTTCCTGGCCGGGCTGCTCTGCTACCTGTTCAGCTTCCGTCAACGTGGCCGCGCGGCCCTGCGTGCACCGGCGGCGGTGGTGCCTTCTTGAAAGGCCACCGCTGAACTCGTGGCGAGAGAGCTTTTGTGGCGAGGGAGCTTGCTCCCGCTGGGCTGCGCAGCAGACCCTTTTTGACGGGCGCTTCGCACCCAAGCGGGAGCAAGCTCCCTCGCCACAAAAGCAGTATGAGCCAGTCTCTTCACTGCAATGGGTTGATAGGAGAGTAACCATGGCATTCACCCTGGAGCTGGAAGAATGGGTCGGCAGTGTCTGGCACCGTTTCATCACCCGCCGGGCCAGCGCCGATTTTCCGGAGGCACGGGTCGAACTGGTCCCGCGGCAACGCTCGCTGCAGGTGTTGTTTCGGGCCACCGGCGGTGCGCCGCACCTGGGGCTGGAAGCGGTCAGTGACCGCGACCTGCTGCTGCGGCGCAACCTGATGCAGCAGATCGCCGGCACCTGCAAGCAAGTGCCCCTGGCCTGGTGCGACGGCGACAATCTGCGCTTGCCGGCGAGCCTGGCGGCGTTCCCCGATGTCGAGCTCAACCAAGAGTTGTATCGCTGGCTGGCCTTGCTGGCCGCGCAGTCGGGACCGATGAAGCATTGGGGTCGGGACAATCAGCGCTGGACCCTGGCGGTGTTGAAGCGCTACCCGGCGCTGCGCCCGCGCTACCGGCGACTGGTGGACGCGCACCTGTCCCTGCGCCCCGATCCGGCGACGCTCAACCCGGCCGAAGCCGCTTTGGAGCGGGCGTTGTGCCAAGCCTTGCGCGAACCGGGCAGCGTCGAACATTTTCCCCGCAGCGAGCGGGCCGCCTGGCCGTTGCCACTGTGGCTCTACCCACCCCAACACCTGGCCAATCCCCAGGCCGCCAACCTCGAGGAGTCCGAGCAATACCTGGCGACACCGCCCGGCGAACAACAGGGCGGCCGCAAGCGCGCCGAGCGAATCGATGACACCAGCCGTGACGGTGGCCTGCTGATCGTGCGCCTGGAAAACCTGTTCAGCTGGACCGAACATGTCGACCTGGATCGCTGGGCGGATGACCGCGAAGACCCGGACGCCGCTCGCGTCGCCGAGGACTTGGATCAGTTGACGCTTTCCCGCACCCGCGTGCGCAAGGGCGGTGGCTTGAAGCTGCACCTGGACCTGCCTCCGGCCGATGTGGACGACATCCCGTTGGGCGCGGGCATCCTGTTGCCGGAATGGGATTATCGCAAGCAACGCCTGCAGGACGACTTCGTCAGCCTGCAAACGTTCACCCCCCGCGATTGTCAGCCGCAGCCGCTGCCGGCACGCTTGCGAAGCTCGGCCCAGCGCCTGCGTCGCCAGTTCGAACACTTGCGCAACGACCGCCAATGGTTGCGCCAGCAAACCCAAGGCTCGGAACTGGACCTGCAAGCCTGGCTGGATTTTCACGTCGAGCGCCAACATGGCCAATGCAGCGAACGCGGACTGTTCATGGACCAGCGCCAGACTCGCCGCGACCTGGCCTGCCTGCTGCTGGCCGACCTGTCGATGTCCACCGATGCCCACCTCAATGACGAGCACCGGGTGATCGACGTGATCCGCGACAGCCTGTTGCTGTTCGGTGAAACTCTGTCGGTGCTGGGGGATGACTTCGCGTTGTACGGGTTCTCGTCCCTGCGTCGCCAGCAGGTGCGCCTGCATGAACTCAAGGCCTTCAACCAGCGCTACGACGATCACACTCGCGGACGGATCCAGGGCCTCAAGCCCGGTTACTACACGCGCATGGGCGCAGCGATTCGCCAGGCCACGCAACGGCTGGCGGGCTGCAAGCGCCGGCGCAAATTGTTGTTGCTGCTCAGTGACGGCAAGCCCAACGACCTGGACCTTTACGAAGGACGCTACGGTGTGGAAGACACCCGCCAGGCAGTGCTGGAAGCCCGGCGCCAAGGGTTGACGCCGTTCTGCATCACCATCGACCGCGAAGCGGGGGATTACCTGCCGTACATGTTCGGGGCCAACGGCTACACCTTGATTCGCCAGCCCGAGCAACTGCCGCTGCGTCTACCGCAGTTGTACCGGCAATTGACTCAGGATTGAGGGTTCAGGCGATGCTGCGAGGCAGCCAGAAGAACATGACGATGCAGAAGATCGTCAAGCCGACACAGAACCAGGTGAAGCGCCGCAGCCGACGCTCGCCGGCCATCGCTGCTTCGGCGGGCAGGGGCATGCCGCACTGGCGACATTCGGTCGCATCGGCGGGATGGGCCTGTTGGCAATACAGGCAAGTGGGCTGCGTGCTCATTCGAATTGTTCCAGGCGCAGGCGATCGAGAATGGCGATCTGGCGACCGTCCTGGGTGATGATCTTTTCATCGATCAGGCGCCGGATGATCCGTGAAAAGGTTTCCGGCTGGATGGACAAGTGCCCGGCGATCAACTGCTTGGCCATCGGCAGTTCGAACTGACTGTCGACGGTTTGCAGGCGCACCAGTTGCGTCAACAGATAGCGCACCACGCGGTGCGTGGCGTTTTTCAGCGACAGGGTTTCAATCTCGTTGACCCGTTGGTGCAAACGCACGCAGAGCTTGCCGAGCAGGGCGAAGGTCAGCCGGCTGTTGCTTTGCAGCAGACGCATGTAGGTGGCGTTGGACAGCCGATATAGCTGGGTCGGGCCGACGGCTTCGGCGGACGCGACGTAGTTGGGCGTGTCCATCAACATCATGGCTTCGGCGAAGGTCTGGCGCTCGCCAATCACTTCGAAGACTTTTTCCTGGCCGTCCGGGGTCAGCCGGTAGATTTTCACCGCGCCGGAAATCACGAAGTAAAACGCCTGCGCCGGCTCTCCCTGACGGAACAGCGGATCGCCCCTGTCGATGCTCAGCAGTTGGCTGTTGCTCATCAATTCGTCGAGCTGTTCTTCGTTCAACGGCTCGAACAGATGATGGCTGCGCAGAATCTGGTGATGGACGCGGTGGAGCACCATGGCGTGGAATCCTTGTAAAGGCGAAAGAGGTGATCGGGGTCAGACCAGGCTCAGGGACAGGCCGCTGGCAAGCGCCACGACGCAGGTGAGCACGACGAACCAGGTGAGCGGCAGGACGACGGATTTCATGGAGGACCCCGGCAAAGAAAGGTGATGCCGTGCCTGAGCAAGAGCCGGGCCAGGCTTGGGGGCTTTGATTCATGGGGCGTTGGGGCTGGGTAGGGTAGAAATGACCCTGGGTCAACAGGGTAAAAATAACCGCGAAAGGGTCTTAAATACCCCGTTCAGCTACAGTCCCTGTGGGAGCACCATGCGGTACACATGAAAAATGATGGGCCTGTGGCGAGGGAGCTTGCTCCCGCTCGGCTGCGAAGCAGTCGTAAATCGGCGGGTGCGGAGTGTCTGATGCTCTGCATTTGGCGGCTTTAGGGGCCGCTTCGCGGCCCAGCGGGAGCAAGCTCCCTCGCCACAGGTCCACCATGTCCCCGGACCAAACAGTCTATTGAACAGCATTACTGAACTCCAACACTGACCCACTTCGGCAAGCCCCTTGCAAGTGCCTGTTCGAGGTGATGCGCTGGCTTGATCTGAGACAAGGCCGGCCGGCGTCGATAGCCGATCATTCGAACCCTGGTTTGTCGTCCCTCGCTGGCTGTCTGGCGAGGCAAAGGAGTGGTGTATGCAAGTGCTTGACCGTCGCAAGGCCATGGCCATCGCGCCGCTGTGGCGCCTGGCGTTTCGGCCGTTTTTTCTGGCCGGTTGTGTGTTGGCGTTGTTGGCCGTTCCTTTCTGGCTCGCGGCGTTTACCGGGCGGTTGTCGGCCTGGCAGCCGGCCGGCGGCTGGTTGGCCTGGCACCGGCATGAGCTGTTATTCGGTTTCGGCTTGGCGATCATCGCCGGGTTCCTGCTGACCGCGGTGCAAACCTGGACCGGCATCCCGGGGCTCAGCGGCAAGCGCCTGGCAACGCTGGCGTTGTTGTGGCTGGGCGCGCGGCTCGCCTGGCTGGTCGATGCGCCTTGGCCGTTGCTGGCGCTGCTGGAGTTGGGTTTTGCCCTGGCGGTCGCGGTGTTGATGGGCGTGATGTTGTGGCGCGTGCGGCAGAAGCGCAATTACCCGATTGTGCTGGTGTTGCTGCTGTTGGCCGCCGCCGACGGGTTATCCGTGTACGGCCTGGTGCAGCACAACGAGGGCTTGCAGCGCCAGAGTGTGCTCACCGGCCTGTGGCTGGTGGCGGCCATGATGGGCTTGATTGGCGGCCGCGTGATTCCATTCTTTACCCAGCGCGGCCTCGGTCGGGTCGAAGGCGTGGCCCCTTGGCCGTGGCTTGATCGCCTGTTGCTGGCGGGTGCGGCGCTGGTGGCGTTGTTGTATGCCTTCGGCCCGGCTCTGGCGGCCAGCGTCTGGGTTGGCCTGTTGTTCGCCGCGTTGGCGGCGGGGCACGGGATTCGACTGGTGCGTTGGCATGATCGGAATTTGTGGAGGGTGCCACTGCTGTGGTCGTTGCACCTGGCCTACGCTTGGCTGGCGGTGGCCTGCCTGGGCATGGCGCTGTGGCATTTCGGTGTGCCGGTGAGCCCGAGCCTGGCGGTGCACAGCCTGACCATCGGCGCCATGGCCGGTTTGATCCTGGCGATGATTGCCCGTGTCAGCCTGGGCCATACCGGGCGCCCCCTGGAGCCACCGGCGGGCATGACCCTGGCATTCATCCTGCTGAACCTGGCGTGCCTGAGCCGCGTGCTGTTGGTGCTGCTGTTGCCGTTGGCCGGGCTGTGGCTGGCGGCGCTGTGCTGGACGTTGGCGTTCGGTCTCTACGCCTGGCGCTATGGGCCGATGCTGTTGAAGGCCCGGGTGGATGGGCATCCGGGATGAGCCGGTTGGGCAGAGGGAATCGATAATGTACGGGGTCTTGCTGGTCACGCACCTGTTGGCGGCCATCGCCTTCATTGGCACGCTGTTTTTCGAGGTGTTCATCTGGCATGCCGCGCGCGGGCCTTTGACGCAGATCGTCAGGGACGGCGCTGACCAGGCGATCGCCCAGCGCTCGCGGCATGTGCTGCATGGCGTGGTGCTGGTGTTGTACGGCGCCGGCATGGCCCTGGCCTGGCAGCATCGCGGCGCATTGAGCCAGCCGTGGAGCAACAGCTTCGGTCTGTTGCTGAGCCTGAAGATTCTGTTGGCGCTGAGCATCATCGGGCACTACCTGTGGCTGGCGTACTGGCTCAAGAGCGGACGCCTGACACCCAGCCGCGCCTGCTGGCTGCGGCGCGGTATCCTGGGGCACATGGTGCTGATCGTGGTGTTGGCGAAGGCGATGTTCTATTGGCAGTTTTGAGCAGAAGAGACAGCACTGAACCTCTGTGGGAGCGGGCTTGCTCGCGAAGGCGGCGTGTCAGTCAACATCAATACTGACTGATCCACCGTCTTCGCGAGCAAGCCCGCTCCCACAGGTGTGGTGTGCTGTTTGAGGTTAGTGAGCAGCCTTCATCGCATTGACGAACAACACATTGTTCTCCAGATGGATGTGCTGCATCAGGTCATCACGAAACTCCACCAGCCCGCGGTACAGGGCGCGCCAGGTGTTGCAGGCGTCGGAGGGTGGGGTGATCTGGTCGGTCAGGGCCAGCATGGTTTCCAGGGCGTCGCCGTGCTGGTCGTGTTCGTAGCGCAGTACCTGGATCGGCGCCGAGGCGCGTTCGCCCAGGCCTTGTTGCAGCATCGGGAACAGCACCTGTTCCTCCTTGAGCATGTGGCCTTCGAGTTCCTGATACATGTCCTGCAAGTGATCGGCCAGGCCGTTGGGGCAACTGGCCCGGGCGCCATGGACCGTCTCGACGCGCCGGGCCAGGCGGATCAGTTCCGGCAGTTGTTCGCGATGACGCGCGTGGTAGCGTTCCAGGATATGGGCGATCAACAATGCCTGGGGCTCGTTGCGCCAGTCATGGCCCAGCTCCCCGGCCGCTTGCAGGGTGCTGAGGGCGTCGGCGATCAGCAACGGATTCAAGCCTTTGCCCAGCGCCGCTTCGCGCAAGGATTTTTGCCCACCGCAACAGAAGTCGAGGTTGTAATGATGGAAGGTACGGGTTGCACCAGGAATGTCGCAGGCCAGTTGGCCGAGGCTTTGTTCCAGCAGATCGAGGTTCATCATGTTTCCTTGGGTTGAATCCCGGGAGGGACAGATGAGCGCTTCTTTGCAGCCGGCATGCCAGATTCAACTGATTGAAAACAAAGCACTAAATTATTGACAGGGTGATTGTCACCCTGACTGTGAAGGGTCAAACGAACCCTGGAGGGTCATCACTACCATGCTGCGTGAAAGCCTGGCCGCCGACCTGATCGTCGAGCTGCCCAATGCGGTGCGATTGCAGCGCCTGGTGCAGACCCTGCGCGAGTACTTCAACAGTGGCGCCGTGGGGCTGCTGCGCCTGGACGACGACAGCCTCAGGCCCGTGGCTACCGTGGGCCTGGTCCACGAAGCGCTGGGCCGGCGTTTCGTGATCGCCCAGCATCCGCGCCTGGCGGCGATCATGGCCTCGCGCGAACCCACTTGGTTCGAGCCGGACAGCCGTTTGCCCGATCCGTATGACGGCTTGCTCGACCACCACGTCGGCGAGCCGCTGCCGGTGCATGACTGCATGGGCGTGAGCCTGTACGTGGAAGGTCGGCTCTGGGGCGCGATCACCCTGGATGCGCTGCACGCCGGCACCTTCGACAGCCGCGCCCGGGAGGAACTCAAGCGTTGTACGTTGCAGATCGAGGCGGCGGTGCGCGTCACCCGTCTCGAACAGGAAAACCGTAGCCTGCGGGCATCGCGCAGCGATCCGGCCGACCTGCGCCTGCCAGCCGAGGAGGGTGAGATCCTTGGGCGCAGCGAAGGCTTGCAGCAATTGCTGAACGAGCTGGATGTGCTGGCCGACTCCGAACTGCCAGTGCTGTTGCTGGGCGAGACTGGCGTGGGCAAGGAGTTGTTTGCCCGGCGACTGCATCGCCTGTCCCGGCGCGGCCACAAGCCATTGGTGCAGGTCAACTGCGCGGCGTTGCCCGAATCCCTGGCCGAAAGCGAGTTGTTCGGCCACGTCAAAGGCGCGTTTTCCGGGGCGACCACCGACCGCGCCGGACGCTTCGATGCGGCCAATGGCGGCACGCTGTTTCTCGATGAGGTCGGTGAGTTGCCGTTGAGCGTGCAGGCCAAGTTGCTGCGCACCTTGCAGAACGGCGAGATCCAGCGCCTGGGGGCGGACAAGCCGCTGCACGTCGATGTGCGGATCATCGCCGCCACCAACCGGCATTTGCCCGACAGCATTCGCGATGGGCTGTTTCGCGCCGACCTGTACCACCGGCTTTCGGTCTACCCGGTGCCGATCCCGCCGCTGCGTGAGCGCGGCCACGATGTGTTGATGCTGGCCGGGCACTTCCTCGAACTGAACCGCACGCGCCTGGGCTTGCGTGGCTTGCGCCTGTCACCGGCGGCCGAACAGGCGTTGCTGGCGTACAGCTGGCCCGGCAATGTGCGGGAGCTGGAGCATGTCATCAGCCGCGCGGCGTTGAAGCAACTGAGTCGTGGCGCCAGTCGCAGCCTGATCATGACCCTGGAGCCGCAGGTGCTGGACCTGGATGTCAATGCCAGCAGCAGCTCTGCACAGACGCTGCCGGAACAGGCCCTGCAAGCGTTGGAAGCGCCCGTGCAGCCCTTGAGCGAGGCGGTCGATGGTTGCCAGCGCCAGGCGATCCTCAAGGCCTTGGAACGTTGCGGGCAGAACTGGGCGGGGGCGGCGCGGTTGTTGGAGGTTGACCCGAGCAACTTGCATAAGCTGGCGCGGCGGTTGGGGCTCAAGTAGCGGCAGACCGGGTTGCCGCCTTCGCGAGCAAGCCCGCTCCCACATTGGATCTGTGATCGTCTTCAGTTTCCTGATCCCCCCAATCCCCTGTGGGAGCGGGCTTGCTCGCGAAGAGGCCGGCACATTCACCGCAAGAGCCCGCATTGACAACGATCAAGGCCCGCCACCGCAGTCGACTCCACACTGGCCCAAAACCACAGTGGAGATCCCCCTCATGCCTCTTTCCCTGGCCAAGATGCGCCGCCAGTACACCCGCGATGGCCTGGACGAAGCCCAGGCATCAGACGATCCCCTGACCCTGTTCGCGCTCTGGATGCAACAGGCCCGCGATACCGAAAGTCCGCCCGTGGAAGCCAACGCCATGGCCCTGGCGACGGTGGACGCCCAGGGCCGGCCTCACTGCCGGGTGTTGTTGCTCAAGGGGTTCGACGCCCAGGGCTTTTCGTTTTTCGGCAACTACGACAGCCTCAAGGGCCAGGACCTGGCGGCCAATCCCTGGGCCGCCATGACGTTTTTCTGGCCGGGGCTGGAACGGCAAGTACGCATCGAAGGACCGGTCCACAAGCTTGATCCTGCGCTGTCGGATGCCTATTTCGAATCCCGTTCCGTAGGCAGTCGCCTGGGGGCCTGGGCGTCGCCACAAAGCCGTCCATTGCCGGATCGGGCCGCGCTGGAAACCTTGCTCACGCAGACTGAACGACGCTTCGCCGATCAGCCTGTGCGGCGCCCTGGGCATTGGGGCGGCTATTGCCTGCAACCGCAGCGGCTGGAGTTCTGGCAGGGCCGCGCCGACCGTTTGCATGACCGTCTCGACTACCGCCTGCAGGATGGCGCCTGGCAGCGCAGCCGCCTGGCACCCTGACGCCAAGGGAGGTACCTCCAAGGAGGAATAGGCCCGGCAACGATTGCGGTTCAGGCTGGGCCATCTTTTCTGACAGGACGGCTGATCATGGCCCATCTGACGCAACGCCACTTTCAACCGCTGAACATCGCGGTCCTCACCATCAGCGACACCCGCACCTTTGACACCGACACCTCGGGCCAGACCCTGGCGGACCTGCTGCAAACCGCCGGGCACGCGCTCATTGACCGGGGGCTGGTGAAGGACGATATCTACCAGATCCGCGCCCAGGTCTCCCAATGGATCGCCGACCCCAAGGTCCAGGTGGTGTTGATGACCGGCGGCACCGGGTTCACCCCGCGTGACAACACCCCCCAAGCGGTGGCGCCACTGCTGGACAAACACGTCGACGGTTTCGGCGAGTTGTTCCGCCAGGTGTCGCTGGCGGAGATCGGCATGTCCACCCTGCAATCGCGCGCCTTGGCGGGCATGAGCAACGGTGTGCTGGTGTGTTGCTTGCCAGGTTCGCCGGGAGCTTGTCGGACCGGTTGGGAGCAGATCCTCGCCGGGCAATTGGATAGCCGCACCGGCCCGTGCAATTTCACTCCGCACCTCAAGCCCCAGGGCGGCATCGCCCCGACGGCGTGCGAGACGCGCTCGTGAGCGGCCGGGTGTGCGACAGCTGCGTGCTGATGCCGGTGGATGAAGCGATCCGGCATCTGCTCGACCAGGCGCCGCCGCCACCGCCCGTGCAACGGGTCGCCCTGGACCAGGCCCTGGCGCGTGTGCTGGCTGCTGACATTATCTGCCCGATGAACCTGCCGGCCTGGGACAACAGCGCGATGGACGGCTATGCCCTGCGGGCCGCTGACCTGCCGGTGGAGGGCGGCCACCTGCTGTTGGCCGGGCGCATCGCCGCCGGTGACCAGCCGGGCGAGACGTTGCAGGCCGGGCAGGCCGTGCGGATTTTTACCGGCGCGCCGCTGCCACCGGGTGCCGACACGGTGGTGCCACAGGAAAGCTGTCGCGTCGATGGCGAGCGAGTCTGGTTGCCGTCGGTCAACGGCGGTGATCATGTTCGCAAGGAAGGCGAGGAGCTGCGTCGAGGCGACCGGCTGCTCGAAGCCGGCACGCGCTTGCGTGCCCAGGAGTTGGGGTTGCTCGCCGGTGCCGGCGTCGGCCAGGTGGACGTTTTTCGCCCCCTGCAAGTGGGCTTGCTCAGCAGCGGCGATGAGCTCCGCGAACCGGGCGAGCCACTGGCGCCAGGACAGATCTACAACAGCAATCGCCACAGCCTCGCCGCGCTGTTGCGCGGCTGGGGTGTCGAGGTGCATGACTTCGGGGTCATGCCCGATCGGCTATTGGCCAGTCGACAGGCATTGCGCCTGGCCGCAGCCGAATGCGATGTGCTGATCACCTCGGGCGGTGTCTCGGTGGGTGAAGAGGATCACCTCAAGCACGCTATCGAAACCTTGGGCAGCATTGACCTCTGGCGCCTGGCGATCCAGCCGGGCAAGCCCCTGGCCTTTGGCGATGTGGAAGGCAAGCCTTGGATAGGACTGCCAGGCAACCCGTCGGCGGCATTGATTACCGCGTTGATCGTCGTGCGACCGTTCCTGTTCCGGGCCCAGGGCATGAACGATGTCCTGCCGGTGCCGTTGCAGGTACCGGCCGGGTTCGACTGGCTCAAGCGCAACCGTCGCCGGCAATACCTGCGAGCCCGATTGGTTGCAGGCATAGATGGCCAGTTGTGTGTCGAACTGCATCCCCAGCAAAGTTCAGCGATGCTGACCGCCGCCTGTTGGGCCGATGGCCTGGCTGTGGTCGAGCGTGAGGCGCTGGTGCACAAGCACGACCGGGTGCTGTATCTGCCGTTCGCGAGCCTGATGCATTGACGGCAATTGATTGCCGTCAAGGTCGCCGCCGGCTGGCTGGCTAGACTGGCGGCGCCCTTAGTTTTCTCACGAGGTTGCCCCATGCAACTGGTTTGCCCGGCAGGGAATCTGCCTGCCCTCAAAGCGGCGGTGCGCCAAGGCGCCGATGCCGTCTATGTTGGCTTTCGCGATGACACCAATGCCCGGCACTTCGCCGGGCTGAACATGGACGACAAACAGTTCGATGCGGCTGTCGCACATATCCGCCAGCACCAACGCAAGCTCTACGTGGCGGTCAATACCTACCCGCAACCCAAGGGTTGGGAGCGCTGGCAACGGGCCGTGGACCGTGCCGCCGATTTCGGCGTGGATGCCCTGATCGCCGCCGACCCCGGCGTGCTCAGCTACGCCAGCCAGCGCCATCCTCGGTTGGCGCTGCACCTTTCCGTACAGGGCTCGGCCACACACGCAGCCGCCCTGGCTTTTTACGCCCAGCGCTACGACATCCGCCGTGCGGTACTGCCGCGGGTGCTGTCCCTGGCCCAGGTGCGGCAGGTGGCGGCGGGCAGCCCAGTGCCGATCGAAGTCTTCGGCTTCGGCAGCCTGTGCATCATGGCCGAGGGCCGTTGTCATTTGTCTTCCTACATCACCGGCGAATCGCCGAACCTGTGCGGCGTCTGTTCGCCCGCCAAGGCCGTACGCTGGAGCGAAGACGCCCAAGGCTTGAGCGCGCGCTTGAGCGAAGTTCTGATCGACCGCTACACCCCTGAAGAACCGGCCGGTTATCCGACCCTGTGCAAAGGCCGCTTCCTGGTCGGCGGCAAGCGTTTCCACGCCCTGGAAGAACCCACCAGCCTCGACACCCTCGACCTGCTGCCGGAACTGACGGCCATCGGCGTTGAAGCGGTGAAGATCGAAGGGCGCCAACGCAGCCCGGCCTACGTCGAGCAAGTGACCCGGGTCTGGCGCGCCGCACTGGACGCCCACCAGGCCGCGCCGCAACGGTTCCGCGTGCGGGAAGAATGGCGCCAGGTGTTGGCCGGTTTGTCCGAAGGCAGCCAGACCACCCTGGGTGCCTACCATCGATCATGGCAATGAAGGAGGCCAGATGAAACTCAGCCTGGGACCGGTCCTGTTTTACTGGGACAAAGCGCAACTGGGGAATTTCTACGCCGAGATGTCGGCCTTGCCGCTGGACGTGATTTACCTGGGGGAAACCGTGTGTTCGAAACGCCGGGCGTTCTCCCTGGATCAGTGGCTGGGGTTGGCGCGCGAGCTGCAAGCGTGCGGCCAGGCACAGATTGTGTTGTCGAGCCTGACGCTGATCGAAGCGGCCTCGGAGCTTTCTTCGCTGCGACGCCTGTGTGACAACGGCCAATTGTTGGTAGAAGCCAACGACATGGGCGCGGTGCAGTTCATGGCCGAACGCAAGCTGCCTTTCGTTGGCGGCCCGGCGCTGAACTTGTACAACGGCCACGCCCTGGGGCAATTACTCGACAGCGGCATGATCCGCTGGGTGCCGCCCGTGGAGTGCTCGGCGGCGCTGATCGGTGACGTGCTGGAGCAAGTGCGGGACATGGGCCGTGAAGTGCCCGAAGTGGAGATTTTTTCCTATGGTCATCTGCCCCTGGCGTACTCGGCGCGCTGCTTTACCGCCCGGGCCGAGAACCGACCCAAGGACGACTGCCAGTTCTGCTGCATCAACTACCCCGACGGCCTGGCATTGAGCAGCCAGGAAGGCCAACAGTTGTTCACCCTCAACGGCATCCAGACGATGTCCGGCGAGGTCACGAACCTGCTGGCCGATTACACCGCGCTGCAGGCCTGTGGTGCCGACGTCCTGCGCCTGAGCCCGCGCGCCCAGGGCATGGCCGAAGTGGTCACGGCTTTCGACAAGGTTCGCCAGGGCGAAGCACCGCCGTTGTTCGTGGAAGGATGCAATGGTTACTGGCACGGCCATGCCGGCATGTTGAAGGTAGAGGAGGCGGGCCTGTGTTGAGTCCGAAGAAGTGGGTGCTCAAAGGTGCTGATCGCTTGCTGCCGCTGGTGGGCAAGGTGCCGTTCGTGGTGCAGCGACTGGCGTTGCAGCAGGCGCTCAATCGCTGCCTGGCCGAGCCGCTGCGCGACGGTGGTTTCGATGTACTGCGTGGGCGTTGGTTGTGCCTGCGCGTGCCTGACCTGAAGTTATGCTGGTACCTGACCCTGGCCCGGGATGGATTGCGCATCGCCGAACGGGCCGAGGCCCAGGTCACCATCAGCGGCAACTGGCGCGAGTTCCTGTTGCTGGCCAGCCGTCAGGAGGATCCGGATACGTTGTTCTTCCGTCGCCGGTTGGTGATTGAAGGGGATACCGAGTTGGGGCTGGCGTTGAAGAATTTGATCGACAGTCTTGATCCGGACGTCCTGCCGCCTTGGCTCTGGCGCAATCTGGAGCGGGCAGGGAAGGGGTTGGCGGCGGTCTGAGAGGTTGAGTTGCTGTGATCGACGCAGATCCAGTGTATGGCTTGCCTGCGATATAGGTGGCCTCATAGCCGGCCTGGCTCTTGCGGATGTACCCCATCCATGTGGGAGCCGAGCTTGCTCGCGATGGCGGCCTGACAGCCGACCTGTCTCTTGCGGATGTACACAGATCTCCTGCGGAGCTGCGGCTGTGATCTTTTGATCTTGGTACGGCGAGGCACGTCAGTGCGCAAACGCTTTAGGGTATTTGTCCAGATAGGCATCATTGAGCTGCGTATCCTGGGAACGCATGAAAGTTTTAAAGTCGGGTACCAGAAAGACCAGCAAAGACAACAGCAGTACCATGGCGCCCAGCAGCGTGATTGTCAGTGCAACCCCCAAAGAGGCGATCAGGGTGTTCATCGCGAAACTGCCCAAGGGGCTGGCCGCCGCAGACAGAAATGAAACTGTGGCAAAAATCCGATTGCGATGGAGCTTTGGCGTTGCCAGCAACCTCACAGCGGAGGTGGGGATGTTAATCAACATCAGGCCGACGCCGCCGCAGAAAAAGGCCGCGGGCACGATGAACGACGATGAAACGGTCCCGACCACTACAAGGTTGCACCCCAGCAATGCGAAACCAGCGGACACACACATGTCACGGGGGACCCGATCGGATAACCAGCCGATGATCTTGTAACTGCCCGCCAGAATGCCCAGCCCGAAGCACGAATCCAGAAGACCGATGTAAGTGACTGGGTATTGGATGATGTCCTTTACATACAATGGGATCAGGATGGTGAAGAACGGAAACAGGGCAAAGTTGATCAGCATTGCAATGATGGCCAGGTAAAATTCGACTTTCACTCCGTAAACTACTTTGAAGCCGGAATAGATCATGCTAAAGCCGCTGGCACCCGGGGCTTTTTCGCCTTGGTCAGTGGCGCCGATGGGGCTCGGGATGGTCGCGATCAACGCCCCGGCGATGAGAATTGCAAAAAAATCGGCGGCAAAGGCGAACGTGATACCGAATCCGTAAATCAACCCGCTGGCCAGTACCGGTCCCAGCAGAATGGAAAAGGACGACATCACGCTTTTGGTCCGAAAGGCCAGGGAGACTTTATCGTCGTCTGCAAACAAAGGAATGATCGACGCCTGGAGAGGGTCGCGTACGCCGACAATCGAACTGCTGATCATCATCAGCGCGCCAACCGTCCAGGGGTTGAACGATCCCGTGGCGGACAGCACCACCATCAACAGCGCTGCTAGCAGGCTGATCCATGAGGCCAGCTTGATGATCAGGATTTTGTTGTACTTGTCCCCCAGCCATCCCAGCAGGGGTTTGGCTAACACCTCCGTCGCGATGGAACAGGCAATCATGTTGGCGAAATAGAGCGCAGAGCCTGTTTCCTGCAAGGCCCACCAGGCCACCGCCAGTTGATTGCACCTTCCCCCGAGAACCATCAACAAAAAGCTGAACTGCACTTTCAGAAGACGCCGGTCGATGCCGGGAAAGCCCCACGTAATGCCTGAAAAATTTGCATTCATTGACGTACCTTTGATCCACCGGAATTCCAATACGGTCCTACCAAGTTGTGTCGGTCACTCGGGTAATACCCAGGCGTGGGCTATATCGTTGACGATGATTTTTTGCAGGTGGTGGAGATCGCGCCAACTGAATATTACTTTCAAGATGTTGCGGCTTTACATCATCGCGAAGAGGTGGCGATTTTTCTGAAATGTTAGTCGTGCTGGTTGTGGGAATGAGCTTACTGATCCTTAGGAAAGGTATGTTGTTGTCGCAGGATGGATCTTGGAAGTTTCTGTAAGTTATTTCTGAAATATATTAAGTTCTTGGCGCGTTGTCTCAGACAAGATTAGGTTTGCAGTATCAGTTGAGCTGATTTCAAAAAAATTGAATCGAAGCAAGTGCGTTCTAACTGACATACGGCGGCTACAGGTTTTAGGACCGCTTCGCGGTCCAGCGGGAGCAAGCTCCCTCGCCACAGGTTTTGGTGTTCGACACTAGAACCTGTTCGCCTTCTCAAGCCGTCTCGGTGGCTTCGATCATCTGGCTTTCAATCAGCCGCTTGATCTCCTCAAACAACTCGTCACTCTGCTCCTCGGTACAATCCTCGCCGTTGCGTTTGCGCAAACCGTGGTGACTGAAGATCAGATGCACATCGGCGTGCAAGTCGTGCTGGTTCAGGCAGCTTTCGACGCATTGCAGCGGGCAGCCATCCAGCGCCAGGATTCGCCGTCCCGAGCGCGCTTTTTTGACCAGCGCTGCCACATGTCCGCCGACCCCGACGATGCAGGACATTTCGGCCAGGCCGCTGCGATCCAGGCGCAGGGCCAGGGTATTGGCCAACTGCGCGACATTCGAGCAGCCGGAGCAGGAGTAGACCAAGGGAAGGCTTGAATCGGACATGAGGGTTCTTCTCTGATAGACGCTGCCAGTGTGCGAGGCCGGCAATAGCACGCCTTGACCATGGTCAAATCTGAGACTGGCTCGGCTACTGTTGGTAAGCAGTCAGCTCTTCTTCAGCTAGGATACGAATGTTGCGCCGCTCCATAGCAATCAACCCCCCATCCACCAACCGATGAAGAATCCGCGAAAACGTTTCCGGCTGAATCCCCAGCTTGGAAGCCACCAGCCGCTTCGACACCTGCAACACCACCTGACCATCCCTTGGATCTCGCTCCTGCAACAGGAAATTGATCACCCGCCGACTGGCACTGGCCAAGGTCAAGTTATCGATATCCTTGAGCCGCTGGTGCAAATGGATACTCATGCTCGCCAGGATCGCCAGGCAAACCTTGGGCTGGTCCTCCAGGGCCTTGCGATAATGCGTGCCCTCGATACTCACCAGCACGCTGTCCTTGATCGCCGACGCACTGACCGGGTAGCAACGGGCCTGGCTGAACAGCAGGGCCTCGGCAAAGGTCTGCCCGGGCTGGATGATTTCCACCAGGTTTTCCTGGCCCTCGCCGGTGACCCGGAACAGCTTGATCTGGCCACTGACCAGCAAGAAAAAACGCTTGGCCGGATCGCCCTGGTGCATGAGCGTGCTGTTGCAGGCCAGGCGCTTGAGCACGGCCAGGTTGCAGACGTCCTCGAATACCCGCTCCGGCAATTGGCTGAACAGGTGATGACGACGCAACAGTAAAACGATGGAAGGGTGGGTCAGCATGGCGTACCTCCGCGTGCCGTCATGGTAGAGCCCAAATCGCAGTCGGCCTATGCCTCGGCAGGCCTACCTCGGAAGAGGGAGGGGGAGCGGCCATGCCAGTCAAATCAATGCCTGCAGAACACAGATCCTGTGGCGAGGGAGCTTGCTCCCGCTGGGCTGCGTAGCAGGCCCCAAAAAAACAGGGCCGCTGCGCGCCCCAGCGGGAGCAAGCTCCCTCGCCACAGGTTGTGTGTTTATTCATGGCCCCCAACCAGGGCTAGCCCGCCCCGCGCAAATGCTCCATCGCCCACACCGCCGCTTCCACCCGCGAACGCAAGCCGAGCTTGTGCAGCAGGTTCTTCACATGGACCTTGACCGTGCCTTCGGTGATGCCCAGCTTGTGGCCGATGACCTTGTTGCTGTAGCCGCCGGCGATGGTCTTGAGGACCTGGCGTTCGCGTTCGGTCAGTTCCACGTCGGCCTGGCGCGGTGGCGAGCGCAGGGCCTGGGCCATGACGCGGGTCAGGCCGGGGCTGATCACCAGGGCGCCGTTGAGGGCGTCGCGGATGTACTGGATCAGCAGCTCCGGTTCCATGTCCTTGAGCAAGTAGCCGTTGGCGTCCAGGCGCAGGGCATCGCGGATGTCGTCCTCGGCATCGGACACGGTGAACAGCAGCACCTTGCCGGTGTAGTGCATGGCGCGCAGGCGGCGCAGGGTCTCGATGCCGTTCATCTGCGGCATGTTGTTGTCCAGCAGCACCAGGTCGGGCTGGAGCGGTTCGATCAGGCTCAGGGCTTCTTCGCCGTGGCTGGCTTCGCCGACGATGTGCAAATCGTCTTCGAGCTCAAGCATCTGGCGGATCCCGCGACGCATCATCGGGTGATCGTCGACCAGGAGCAGGGTGTGGCGCAGGGGGGCGTTCATGTCGCGAGGCCTTCGGTGGGGTGGCTCAGGAATTCCGGTTGGAAATGCACCTGGATACGGGTGCCCTGGGGTGTACGTGAATGAATCTGCAGTTGGCCCTGCAGGCTGCGGGCCCGTTCGTTCATGATGTTCAGGCCATGGTGCTCGCGCTGGTCGACCTCGCCGCTGAAACCACGGCCATCGTCTTCGATCGACAACCGCACGGTCTCGCCTTCCTGGCGCAGTTCGAGCCAGGCGTTTTCGGCATGGGCATGGCGCAGGCAGTTGGACAGGGCCTCGCGGGTGATCTGCAGGATGTGGATCTGTTCGCTGGCCGACAGCTCGAAGGCCAGGGTGTCGATGAACAGGTGCACCTGGAAATCCCCGCGGTTGGAGAATTCCTCGGCGGTGTCCTTGAGTTCCTGGACCAGGCCGTCATCACGGATCTGCAGGCGGAAGGTGGTGAGCAGCTCACGTAATTGCCGATAAGCGTTGTTCAGCCCCTCGCGCAGCTCGCCGGTGACAGTCTCCAGGGTCTGCACCGGTTCGCCGCGACGCATCAGGGTCTGCATGCGGCTGACTTGCAGTTTCATGTACGACAAGGCCTGGGCCAGGGAGTCGTGCAGCTCCCGGGCGATGATCGTGCGCTCGTCGAGCAGCAGCAGGCGATGGTCCTGTTCGCGCTGGCGCTTGAGGGACAGCGAGGTGCCGATCAGGTTGGCCAGGGCCTGGATCAACGCGGTTTCCCAGGGTTGCGCCGCGTGGCCATCGACGAAATGCGCCTTGAGCTCACCCAGTTCGGTGCCCTGGTTGCTGATGCTGAAGGCCTGTGGGCGCGCGGCGTTGTGTTTGTGGCAACTGGCGCAATCGCTGCTGGCGCAAACCTGGCGGCTGGCGGCGCCGTGCAAGGCCAGCAGGTGCTTGGCCGGGGCCTGCAATTGTCCTTGCAGGCACAACGTCAGGCGCAGGCCGGGCAGGCGCTGCTGGAAGCGTCGGATCAATTCATCCAGGCCTTCGGCATTGGCCTGGCGCGTCGCCAGGCTGCGACTGCTCTGGTAGAGCAATTCGAGGGCGGCATTGGCCTGTTGCAGGTTCAGGGTCTTTTGTTGCACCTGGGCTTCCAGGGTGCGGTGGGACTGTTCGATGGTCTCGGCCATGGTGTTGAAACTGGTCGCCAACTGGCCCAGTTCATCCTCGGACTGATGGTTGACCCGCACCTGGAATTCGCCACGACGAAAGCGCTGGGTGGCGTCCACCAGTTCCTGCAAGGGCGTGACCACGCCGTACTGCAACTCATACAGGCCGATCAGCAGGATGATCATGGTGCTGAACAGCGCGATGCCCTGGATCGCCTGCTGCCAGCCTTGTTTGTGTTCGCTCTGGCGTTGCAGCAGGGTGACGAACTGGTCCAGCTGCTCCACGAAAGAGCTGGCGCTGCTTTGGAAAAACGCTGAGTCGCCACGTTCGATGGCCGGACGCAAGGTCTGGTTCCAGCGCTGCATGAGGTCGCGATAGCTCTTGTGCAAGGAGGTTTCCGGCCCGTCTTCCAGCACGGCGCGCAGGGCCGGGCTGTCGAGGCGTTGTTGCAGGCTGGCGATGATCGCCGGGATGTCGTCGTTGACCCCAGCCGCCAGTTTCCAGCTCAGGTGGTAGGTTTCCATGCGCACGGAACCGGCGGTGTTGATGGCGGCAGCGTCGCCCTGGCTGAACCAGGCGATCAAGCCGGCGCTCAAGGAACTGGCCAGGGCCAGGATGGCGATCAGGATCACCGCCAGCCCGGCGCGAGCGGGCAGGGAACTGCGCAGCCAACGCATCATTGACGCGGGCCTGCGGGGCAAAACGTTGAAGCGAGCATAGCGGGCGCCCTGGACCTGGGGGTGTAGCAGCCGATCCTGGGCGCACTACCTCTAAAGAGTTGTCGGCCGTTCCGTTTCCATAAAAGCCTCGGCCAACGTCATCAAGATATTGATAAACAAAGGGTTTGATCGATATCCAGGACTACCTCCTTGGAGGTAGACGGGCCAAGCATAGGCCTGTACCGCCCCGGGGCACGTTGACCCAGGTCAAGTTTTCGCAGGGTTCGTATCACTAGGCTGCGCTCATCGAACTGACGGAGTGCCTCGTAATGCGAGCACAAGTGCAACAAGGGCTGGTACTAGGGATGAGTACCTTGGCCTTCACCGTGTGCTTCATGGTCTGGATGATGTTTGCCGTGCTCGGCGTTCCGATCAAGGAATTGCTGGCCCTCAACGAAACCCAATTTGGCCTGTTGGCCGCCACGCCGGTACTCACCGGTTCTCTGGTACGTTTGCCCCTGGGGCTTCTGACCGACCGCTTTGGCGGACGGATCGTGTTCTTCCTGCTGATGCTCGCCTGCGTGTTGCCGCTGTACCTGATCACCCTCGCCACGGCCTATTGGCAGTTCCTGGTGCTGGGCCTGTTCGTCGGCCTGGCCGGCGGCTCGTTCTCGGTGGGCATCGCCTACGTCGCCAAATGGTTCGATAAGCAGAACCAGGGTTTCGCCATGGGCGTGTTCGGTGCGGGCAACGCCGGTGCGGCGGTGACCAAGTTCCTCGCCCCGGCGCTGATCGCGTTCGGAACCTGGCACCTGGTGCCGAAGGTGTTCAGCGCGATCCTGTTCATCACGGCATTACTGTTCTGGTTTCTCACCGCCGAGAAAAAAGAACACCGCAGTGCCGGCGGCGCCACGTTGCGTGAGCAACTCAAGTCACTGAAAGATCCTGCGGTGTGGCGCTACTGCCAGTACTACTCGATCGTGTTCGGCGGCTACGTGGCCTTGGCGTTGTGGATGACCAAGTACTACGTGCAGGAATACGGCTTCAGCCTGCAAAGCGCGGCGCTGTTGGCGGCGTGTTTTTCCTTGCCCGGTGGCGTGCTGCGGGCCGTCGGTGGCTGGATGTCCGACCGTTGGGGCGCCCAGAGCGTGACCTGGTGGGTGCTGTGGGTGAGTTGGATCTGCCTGTTCCTGCTGTCCTATCCGCAAACCCAGCTGCAAGTGCAAACCGTCAACGGCATCGTTGATTTTCACATCGGCCTCAACGCCACGCTGTTCACCGTGCTGCTGTTCGTGATGGGCATCGCCTTCGCGTTCGGCAAGGCCTCGGTCTTCAAGTACATCGCCAACGACTACCCGCAGAACATGGGCGCGGTGTCCGGCATCGTCGGCCTGGCCGGCGGCCTGGGTGGTTTCGTGCTGCCGATCATGTTTGGCGCCCTGGTGGACCTCACCGGCGTGCGCTCGTCCTGCTTCATGTTGCTGTACGGCGTGGTCTGGGTCTCGTTGATCTGGATGTACCTGAGCGAAGTGCGCAAGCGCCCGCTGCTGGGTAAACAACCGCCGGCCAGCCAATCCCCGTTTTCCAGCATTGCCCAAGGAGAAGAACATGTCCGTTCTGCAAACGCCTGAAAAGGGCCCGGTCATTCATGACTGGCGCCCGGAAGACCCGGCCTTCTGGGGCCGCAGCGGCAAACAGACCGCCCGGCGCAACCTGTGGATCTCCATCCCGGCGCTGCTGTTGGCCTTCGCCGTGTGGATGGTCTGGAGCACGGTGATCGTGCGCCTGAACGCCATCGGCTTCAGCTTCAGCACCGACCAGCTGTTCTGGCTGGCGGCGCTGCCGGGGCTGTCTGGCGCGACCTTGCGCATCTTCTACTCGTTCATGGTGCCGATCTTCGGTGGCCGTCGTTGGACCGCGCTGAGCACCGCGTCGTTGCTGATACCGGCGTTGTGGATGGGCTTCGCGGTGCAGGATTCGGCCACGCCTTATAGCGTGTTCGTGCTGATCGCATTGCTCTGCGGTTTCGGCGGCGGCAACTTCGCCTCGAGCATGTCCAACATCAGCTTCTTCTACCCGAAATCCCAACAGGGCACCGCCCTGGGCCTGAACGCCGGGCTGGGCAACCTGGGTGTGTCGGTGATGCAGTTCAGCGTGCCGCTGGTGATTTCCTTCGGTGTGTTCGGCTTCATGGGCGGCCAACCCCAAGTGCTGGCCGATGGCAGCTCGCTGTGGTTGCAGAACGCCGGTTTCATCTGGGTGCCGTTCATCCTCGCCGTGACCCTGATTGCCTGGTTCGGCATGAACGATTTGTCCAGCGCCCGGGCTTCGTTCAGCGAACAGGCGGTGATTTTCAAGCGCAAGCACAACTGGCTGATGTGCTGGTTGTACCTGGCGACCTTCGGCTCCTTCATCGGTTTCTCCGCCGCGTTCCCGCTGCTGATCAAGACCTCGTTTCCTGAAGTGATCGCGTTGAAATTCGCCTTCCTCGGTCCGCTGGTGGGCGCCTTGGTGCGGCCGCTGGGCGGCTGGCTGGCGGACAAGCTCGGCGGTGCGAAAGTCACCCTGTGGAACTTCGTGTTGATGATCGTGATGGTGTTCGGCGTCTTGCACTTTCTGCCTAAGGGCGGCGAGGGCGGCAGCTTCTACGGCTTCCTGGGCATGTTCATGTTGCTGTTCATCACCACCGGCGTGGGCAACGGTTCGACCTTCCGCATGATCCCGGTGATCTTCCGCACCCTGCATGAGAAAGCCGCCCTGGGCAAAAAGCCCGAGCAGCGCGAGCAGGCCCTGAAGAATGCCGGCAAGGAATCGGCTGCCGTGCTGGGCTTCAGCTCGGCCATGGGCGCCTTCGGAGCCTTCTTCATCCCCAAATCCTTCGGCACTTCGATGGCCCTGACCGGCGGCCCGGAGATGGCCTTCTACATGTTCGTCGGCTTCTACCTGAGCTGCATCGTGGTGACCTGGTGGTGGTACGCCCGCAAAGGCGCGGCGACCCCCTGCTAGACGAATTCAACTATTGCGTGGGCGGGGCGCAGACCCCGCGGAGCAAGCCTGAGAGGAAGACATTGTGAGTCATTTACTGGATCAACTGCGGTTCTTCAACCGCAAGCAAGGCGAGTTTTCAGACGGCCACGGCGAGACCCGCAAGGAGTCCCGCGACTGGGAAAACGTCTACCGTTCCCGCTGGCAGTACGACAAGATCGTGCGTTCCACCCATGGAGTGAACTGCACCGGTTCGTGCTCGTGGAAAATCTACGTCAAGAACGGCCTGATCACCTGGGAAACCCAGCAGACCGACTACCCGCGCACCCGCAACGACTTGCCTAACCACGAGCCACGCGGCTGCCCTCGTGGCGCGAGCTACAGCTGGTACATCTACAGCGCCAATCGGCTCAAGTACCCGAAGATCCGCAAGCCGTTGCTCAAGCTCTGGCGCGAAGCCCGGCAGACCTTGCCGCCGGTGGAAGCCTGGGCCAGCATCGTCGAGAACAAGGCCAAGGCCGACTCGTACAAGAGCAAGCGCGGCATGGGCGGCTTCATTCGTTCCAACTGGGAAGAAGTCAACGAGATCATTGCCGCGGCCAACGTCTACACCGTCAAGGAACACGGCCCGGACCGGGTGGTGGGCTTCTCGCCGATCCCGGCCATGTCGATGGTCAGTTACGCCGCCGGCTCGCGCTACCTGTCGCTGATCGGTGGCGTGTGCCTGAGCTTCTACGACTGGTACTGCGACTTGCCGCCAGCGTCGCCGATGGTCTGGGGCGAGCAGACCGACGTGCCGGAATCGGCCGACTGGTACAACTCCAACTACATCATTGCCTGGGGCTCCAACGTCCCGCAGACCCGTACCCCCGACGCGCACTTCTTCACTGAGGTGCGCTACAAGGGCACCAAGACCGTGGCGATTACCCCGGACTATTCGGAAGTCGCCAAGCTCACCGACCTGTGGCTCAACCCCAAGCAGGGCACCGACGCCGCGCTGGCCCAGGCCTTTAACCATGTGATCTTCAAAGAATTCCACCTGGACAAGCCGAGCGCCTATTTCACCGAATACGCCAAGCGCTACACCGACCTGCCGGTGCTGGTGATGCTCAAGCCGATGCTCGGCGCAGCGCCGGGCGCCGGTTACCAGCCGGACCGTTTTCTGCGGGCCAGCGACCTGACCGACAACCTCGGCCAGGACAACAACCCGGAATGGAAAACCATCGCCCTGGATGCCGCCGGCGAACTGGTGTCGCCACAAGGCTCCATCGGCTATCGCTGGGGTGAGAAGGGCAAGTGGAACATCCTGCCCCGTGAAGGCGGTGAGGGACGTGAGATCGACCTCAAGCTGAGCTTGATCGGCGGCGACGTCGCCGAGGTGGCGTTCCCGTACTTCGCCGGCGAAGCCCAGGAGTACTTCCAGCACGTGGCCGGCGACGCGGTGCAGTTCCGGCGGGTGCCGGTGCACAGCGTGGTGCTGGCCGATGGCAGCGTAGCGAAAGTCGCCACGGTGTTCGACCTGTCGGCGGCCAACCTGGCGATCGACCGTGGCCTGGGCGGCGCCAACGTTGCCAAGGACTATGACGACGCCTCGGTGCCCGGCACCCCGGCCTGGCAGGAGCAGATCACCGGTGTGAGCCGCGAGAAGGCGATCCAGATCGCCCGCGAGTTCGCCGACAACGCCGACAAGACCCGTGGACGCTCGATGATCATCGTCGGTGCGGCGATGAACCACTGGTACCACATGGACATGAACTACCGTGGGCTGATCAACATGCTCATGCTCTGCGGTTGCGTCGGCCAGACCGGCGGCGGCTGGGCCCACTACGTTGGCCAGGAAAAACTCCGTCCACAATGCGGCTGGCTGCCCCTGGCCTTTGGCCTGGACTGGAACCGTCCGCCACGGCAGATGAACGGCACCAGCTTCTTCTACGGCCACAGTTCGCAATGGCGCCACGAGAAGATGAGCATGCACGATGTGCTCTCGCCCTTGGCGGACAAGTCGCAGTTCCCCGAGCACGCCCTGGACTACAACATCCGCGCCGAACGCGCCGGTTGGTTGCCCAGCGCGCCACAGCTCAACACCAACCCGCTGAATATCTGCCGCGATGCCGCCGCCGCCGGCCTTGATCCGAAGGACTACGTGGTCAAGTCGCTGCAGGACGGTTCCTTGCGTTTTGCCTGCGAGCAGCCGGACAGCCCAGTGAACTTCCCGCGCAACATGTTCATCTGGCGTTCCAACCTGCTCGGGTCTTCGGGCAAGGGCCACGAGTACATGCTCAAGTACCTGCTCGGTACCAAGAACGGCGTGATGAACGAAGACATCGGCCATGGCACCGAGTGCAAGCCCACCGAAGCCGAATGGGTCGACGAGGGCGCCATTGGTAAGCTCGACCTGGTGACCACCCTGGACTTCCGCATGTCCTCGACCTGCGTGTATTCCGACATCGTCTTGCCGACCGCCACCTGGTACGAAAAAGACGACATGAACACCTCGGACATGCACCCGTTCATTCACCCACTGTCGGCCGCCATCGATCCGGCCTGGGAATCACGTTCGGACTGGGAAATCTACAAAGGCATCGCCAAGGCGTTCTCGGCCATGTCGGTCGGTCACCTCGGCGTCGAGAAAGACCTGGTCACCGTACCGTTGATGCACGACAGCGTCGGCGAACTGGCCCAGCCGTTTGGCGGCACCGACTGGAAGAGCGCCGGCGTGGCCCCACAACCGGGCAAGAACGCGCCGAACCTGCAAGTGGTCGAGCGTGACTACCCGAACATCTACAAGCAGTTCACCTCCCTGGGCCCGATGCTGGAAAAACTCGGCAACGGCGGCAAGGGCATCAACTGGAACACCGACACCGAAGTGAAATTCCTTGGTGAGCTGAACCACAAGGAAGTCGACGCGGGCATCAGCCAAGGCCGGCCAAAAATCGACAGCGCCATCGACGCCGCCGAAGTGATCCTGTCCCTGGCCCCGGAAACCAACGGCCATGTCGCGGTGAAAGCCTGGGCAGCACTGTCGGAATTCACCGGCATCGACCACAGCCACCTGGCGGTGTCGAAGGAGCACGAGGCGATTCGCTTCCGCGACATCCAGGCCCAGCCGCGCAAGATCATTTCCAGCCCGACCTGGTCCGGCCTGGAAGACGATCACGTGAGCTACAACGCCGGCTACACCAACGTCCATGAGTCGATCCCATGGCGCACCATCACCGGCCGCCAGCAGTTCTACCAGGATCACCCGTGGATGCAGGCGTTCGGCGAGCAACTGATGAGCTATCGGCCACCGGTCAACACCCGCACCATCGCCGGCGTGAAGGGCAAACGCAGCAATGGCGAGACCGAGATCGTCCTGAACTGGATTACCCCGCACCAGAAGTGGGGCATCCACAGCACCTACAGCGACAACCTGCTGATGCTGACCCTGAGCCGTGGCGGACCGATTGTCTGGCTCTCGGAAATCGACGCCAAGCGCGCCGGTATCGAGGACAACGACTGGATCGAATGCTTCAACGCCAACGGCGCGCTGACCGCCCGGGCGGTGGTCAGCCAGCGGGTCAAGGAAGGCATGGTGATGATGTACCACGCCCAGGAACGGATCGTGAACGTGCCGGGTTCGGAAACCACCAAGACCCGTGGCGGCCACCACAACTCGGTGACCCGCGTGGTGCTCAAGCCCACCCACATGATTGGCGGCTACGCCCAACAGGCCTACGGCTTCAACTATTACGGCACGGTCGGTTGCAACCGCGACGAATTCGTCGTGGTGCGCAAGATGGTCAAGGTCGATTGGCTCGACGGTTCCAGTGGCGATGATTTGCCGCGTCCACTGCCGACTGATATCGAGGAGAACTGAGATGAAGATTCGCTCACAAATCGGCATGGTCCTGAACCTGGACAAATGCATCGGCTGCCACACCTGCTCGATTACCTGCAAGAACGTCTGGACCAGCCGTGAAGGCATGGAATACGCCTGGTTCAACAACGTCGAATCCAAGCCGGGCATCGGCTATCCCAAGGAATGGGAGAACCAGGACAAGTGGAAGGGCGGCTGGGTGCGCAACGCCGACGGCTCGATCAACCCGCGCATCGGCGGCAAGTTCCGCGTGCTGGCAAACATCTTCGCCAACCCGGACCTGCCGAGCCTGGACGATTACTACGAGCCGTTCGACTTCGACTACCAGCACTTGCACACCGCACCGCTGGGCGAGCACCAACCCACCGCGCGCCCACGCTCGGTGGTGTCGGGCAAACGCATGGAGAAGATCGAATGGGGCCCGAACTGGGAGGAAATCCTCGGTACTGAATTCGCCAAGCGGCGCAAGGACAAGAACTTCGACAAGATCCAGGCGGACATCTACGGCGAGTACGAAAACACCTTCATGATGTACCTGCCGCGCCTGTGCGAGCACTGCCTGAACCCGGCGTGCGCGGCATCGTGCCCGAGCGGTGCGATCTACAAACGCGAGGAGGACGGCATCGTCCTCATCGACCAGGAGAAATGCCGCGGCTGGCGCATGTGCATCAGCGGCTGCCCGTACAAGAAGATCTACTTCAACTGGAAGAGCGGCAAGTCGGAAAAATGCATCTTCTGCTACCCACGTATCGAAGCCGGGATGCCGACCGTTTGCGCCGAAACCTGCGTCGGTCGGATCCGTTACCTCGGTGTGCTGCTGTATGACGCCGACCGCATCAGCGAAGTGGCGAGCACCGCCAACGAGCAGGACCTGTACGAGAAGCAACTGGAGATCTTCCTCGACCCGAACGACCCGGCGGTGATTCGCCAGGCCCTGGCCGATGGCGTGCCGCAGTCGGTGATCGATTCGGCCCAACGTTCGCCGGTCTACAAAATGGCCGTGGACTGGAAGCTCGCACTGCCGCTGCACCCGGAATACCGCACCTTGCCGATGGTCTGGTACGTGCCGCCACTGTCGCCGATCCAGAACGCTGCCACGGCTGGCACGGTGGGTATGAACGGCGTGATCCCGGACGTCGACAGCCTGCGGATCCCGCTGCGCTACCTGGCGAACATGCTCACCGCCGGCGATGAAAAGCCGGTCAAGCTTGCGCTCAAACGCTTGCTGGCGATGCGCGCCTACAAACGGGCCGAGCAGGTCGACGGCGTGCAGGACCTGCAAGTGCTGGCTGACGTCGGCCTGAGCGTGAACCAGGTGGAAGAGATGTACCGCTACCTGGCCATCGCTAACTACGAAGACCGTTTCGTGGTGCCGAGTGCCCACCGCGAAGACGCCATGAGCGACGCGTTCGCCGAGCGCTCCGGTTGTGGTTTCAGTTTCGGCAGCGGTTGCAGCGGCAGCTCCGACACCAACATGTTCGGTGGCAAGAAAGCCAACCGCCGCGACGTGATCAAGACCGTACAGTTGTGGGAGGAATGAGCATGCGCATTCTCAAGGTGATTTCGTTGCTGCTCGATTACCCGACCGAGACCCTGGTGGCCGGTCGCGACGAGCTGGAGCAGGCGATCGAGCAGGCGCGGGAAATCAGTCCCGCCCAGCGTGCCGGGTTGTTCGAGTTGCTGGAGCTGGTCTGCGGCCAGGACCTGATGGATGGCCAGGAGCACTACGGTGCGCTGTTCGGCCGCGGTCGTTCACTGTCGCTGCTGCTGTTCGAACACGTCCATGGCGAGTCCCGCGACCGGGGCCAGGCCATGGTCGACATGATGGCCCAGTACGAAGAAGCCGGGTTCGCCATCGGCGTCAAGGAACTGCCCGACTACATCCCGCTGTACCTGGAGTTTCTCTCCACCCGCGAAGACTTGGAGGCCCGCGAGGGCCTGGCCGATGTGGCGCACCTGCTGGCCTTGCTCGCGGCGCGCCTGGAGGAGCGTGAAAGCGCCTACGCCAGTTGCTTCCGGGCCTTGTTGCAGATCGCCGGGACAGAACCCCAGGCGGCGGTGGCCGAGATGCTCGAACAGGTGAAGGCCGAGCATCGGGATGACTCCCTCGAAGCCCTGGACAAGGTCTGGGAAGAAGAGGCCGTGGATTTCATGAAGGCCGAGCAGCAGGACCGCTGCAGTTCGATGCCAAGCGCGCCGGGCAAGGCCCGGGACGAAAGTGCAGTGCCGCTGCACTGGGTGGATTTTCAGCATGAAGGGCGGGCCGCAGCGCCTGCCGGGGAGGTGGGCAATGTCTAAATGGGATCTGTTGTTGTTCGGGGTCTACCCCTATGTCGCTTTGGCGATTTGCCTGCTCGGCAGTTGGGCACGCTTTGATCTGTCCCAGTACACCTGGAAGGCCGGTTCGAGCCAGATGCTGAACAAGCGCGGCATGCGCGTGGCCAGCAACCTGTTTCACATCGGTGTGCTGTTTGTGCTGGCCGGGCATTTCGTCGGGCTGCTGACGCCTTCGGCGGTGTATCACCACTTCCTGAGTACCGAGAACAAGCAGTTGCTGGCGATGGTTTCCGGCGGTTTCTTCGGCGTGCTTGGCCTGATCGGTTTGCTGATGCTGCTCAACCGGCGCCTGACCGACCCACGGGTGCGCGCCACCTCCAATGTGTCGGACATCCTGGTGCTGGTGGTATTGCTGGTGCAGTTGGTGTTGGGGCTGATGACCATCGTCGCATCCACCGCCCATATGGACGGCTCGGTGATGGTGATGCTGGCCGACTGGGCCCAGAACACCGTGCTGTTGCGCCCGGTTGAAGCCGCGACCTCGATCGCGCCGGTGGGCCTGGTCTACAAGCTCCACGTGGTGCTGGGCCTGACGCTGTTCGTGCTGTTCCCGTTCACCCGTCTGGTCCACATCGTCAGTGCGCCGGTCTGGTACCTGGGGCGTCGTTATCAAATCGTTCGGCAGAAGTTCTGAGGAGAAGATCATGGCGAGTGGATGCGGATGTGGCGGTGGTAGCGGGGGCGGTGGTTGCGGTTCCTCGGCAAAAGTGCCGCCGGTGGTTGATGTGGAGCCGGTTGGGGCGGTGCAGTTCGAGCCGGCCCAGGCGGGGCCGGTGGCAGAGGATGAAGCGCCACAGCTGATCGCCAGCAGTGAGCAGGAGTGGCCGATCATCAGCGTCAACGGGGTGTCGATCGCCCCGCAGGCGATGGCCCAGGAGCTGCAATATCACCCGGCTGACAGTCGCGAGGAGGCGGTCTACCAGGCCGCTCGGGCGCTGGTGATTCGCGAATTGCTCCAGCAGCGCATCGCCGAGCTGGGCCTGGCGTTGCAGGTCGGTGCCGGCGAAAACGAAGAAGAAGCGGCGACGCGGCTGTTGCTGGAACGTGAGGTGCTGGTGCCGCAGTGCGACGAGGCCACCTGCCTGCGTTACTACGAAAGCAACCGCGCTCGCTTCCACAGCGCGCCATTGCTGGCGGTGCGGCACATCCTGCTCGAATGTGCGCCGGACGATGCCGAGGCCCGCAGCCTGGCCCATGTCCAGGCCGAGCTGCTGCTGGAACGGTTGGACCAGTTCCCGGGCAGCTTCGCCGAGCTGGCACTGAAGTATTCGGCGTGTCCATCCAAGGAGCAGGGCGGCTCGTTGGGGCAGATCAGCAAGGGCCAGACCGTGCCGGAGCTGGAGCGCCAGTTGTTCACCCTGCCGGCGGGCCTGGCCAGCAAACCGCTGGAAAGCCGTTATGGCTGGCACGTGATCAGCATCGACCAGCGCATCGATGGACAACCATTGCCGTATGAGGCGGTGGCGACGGCGATTCGTACCCAGTTGCAGCAGGGCGTTTGGCAAAAGGCGCTGGTGCAGTACCTGCAAACCCTGATCGGTGCGGCGGACATTCGCGGCATTCACCTTCAGGGCGCCGACTCGCCGCTGGTGCAGTGAGCACGGGCTCAATCGGGAGATCTTCATGAACGCGGTGTTGCAGGACGGGTTTGGGCGCCAGATCGATTATTTGCGGATGTCGGTGACCGATCGTTGTGATTTTCGTTGTGTGTATTGCATGGCGAAGAACATGACCTTCCTGCCGCGTCAGCAAGTGTTGACCCTGGAGGAATTGCAGCGCCTGGCGCGGCTGTTCGTCGGCCTGGGGGTGAAGAAAATCCGCCTGACCGGTGGCGAGCCGCTGATCCGTCCGGGCATCGTCGGGCTGTGTCGCGACATCGCGGCATTGCCCGGCCTGCGGGAACTGGTGATGACCAGCAATGGCTCGCAGTTGGGACGATTGGCCCAGCCCCTGGTGGACGCTGGGGTCAAACGCATGAACATCAGCCTCGACAGCCTGGACGGCGAGCGTTTTCGGGCGATCACCCGTAACGGCGATCTGGACCGGGTGCTGGCCGGCATCGACGCGGCGAAGGTCGCTGGGTTCGAGCGGATCAAGCTCAACTGCGTGGTCATGAAAGGGCGCAACTTCGATGAAGTCCCGGCGTTGGTGCAGTACGCCATCGATCAACGCATCGACATCAGTTTCATCGAAGAAATGCCCTTGGGCGAGGTGGGGCGTTCCCGGGGCGAGTCGTTCTGTTCCAGCGATGAGGTGAGGGCCGAGATCGCCCGCCATCATCGCCTGCTCGACAGTGCCGAGAGCAGCGGCGGGCCGGCGCGTTATGTGCGCCTGGCGCATCATCCGCAGACCCGCATCGGTTTCATTTCGCCCAACACCCATAACTTCTGCGCTAGTTGCAATCGCGTGCGCATGACCGTCGAAGGGCGCTTGCTGCTGTGCCTCGGGCAAGAGGACTCCCTCGACCTGCGCGGCTTGCTGCGGCGTTATCCGCTGGACGATCAGCCGATCATTCAGTCGATCAAACAGGCACTCAAGGGCAAGCCCTTGCAGCATGACTTCAGCCCTGGCGGGGAAGTACAGATCGTGCGGTTCATGAACATGAGTGGTGGTTAGCAGAAGGGGGGCTGTGATGAATATAAATCCCACAGTTACCCCGAAACTCCTGTGGGAGCGGGCTTGCTCGCGAAGGCGGTGGGTCAGCTTGCATGGATGTTGAATGTGCTGGCCTCTTCGCGAGCAAGCCCGCTCCCACAGGGGGATTTTGGGTGAATTCAGATCCTGCAGTCACTCCGAAACCAATGTGGGAGCGAGCTTGCTCGCTCCCACTGGGGATCTGGGGAGGCTTCCAAAATGACCTTTCAAGGCTGATGGCAGTCGCCCCCAATTCTTGATGTCGATCAATTGCAACCCTGCCTTTTGTCCGTAATCTCCACTGCATATTGTGTCTTAAATATAAATAACACCTATATGTAGTATCTGGAGCCAAAATGCAGAGCACGTTGATCTCAGTAGGCTGTAACCGCTTGCACAAGCGCGATGGCAGTGTGGTCGCCTTTGATGCGGACAAGATCCGCCAGGCGTTGATCGCCGCTGGCAAGGCCACCGGCGAATACGCCGAAGCCGAGGCTGAAGGCTTGCTTGAGGCGGTATTGGCGCGGTTGGAAGGGCAGACGCGGTTGAATGTCGAGCAGATCCAGGATCGAGTCGAGCGTGTGCTGATGGACGCCGGGTACTTCCTGTCCATGCGCGCCTACATCGTCTACCGCGAGCAGCACGGACGCCTGCGTCGGGATCGCCGTACGCTGGTGGAAGTCGCCACGTCGATGAACGAATACCTGGATCGCGAAGACTGGCGCGTGCAGGCCAACGCCAACCAGGGTTATTCCCTGGGCGGGCTGATCCTCAACGTGTCGGGCAAGGTCACCGCCAACTACTGGCTCGACGAAGTCTACAGCCAGGCCATCGGCGAGGCGCACCGCGAGGCAGACCTGCATATCCACGACCTGGACATGCTCGCCGGCTACTGTGCCGGTTGGTCCTTGCGCACCTTGTTGCACGAAGGTCTCAACGGCGTGCCCGGGCGGGTCGAGGCTGGGCCGCCCAAGCACTTGAGCAGTGCCCTGGGCCAGATGGTGAATTTCCTCGGCACCCTGCAAAACGAATGGGCCGGTGCCCAAGCGTTCAGCTCGTTCGATACCTACCTGGCGCCCTATGTGCGCAAGGATCAGCTCAGCTACGACGAGATTCGCCAGTCGTTGCAGGAGTTCATCTACAACCTCAACGTACCGTCGCGCTGGGGCACGCAAACCCCGTTCACCAACCTGACATTCGACTGGGTCTGTCCCCAGGACCTGCGTGAGCAGATCCCGATCATCGGCGGCGAAGAAATGCCGTTCGCCTACGGTGACCTGCAAGCGGAAATGGAGTTGATCAACCGCGCCTACATCGAAGTGATGCAGGCCGGCGATGCGAAAGGCCGGGTCTTCACTTTCCCGATCCCAACCTACAACATCACTCACGACTTCCCGTGGGACAGCGAGAACGCCGACCGGCTGTTCGAAATGACCGCCCGCTACGGTTTGCCGTATTTCCAGAACTTCCTCAACTCGGACATGCAACCCAACCAGGTGCGCTCAATGTGCTGCCGCCTGCAACTGGACGTGCGCGAGCTGCTCAAGCGCGGTGGCGGCTTGTTCGGCTCCGCGGAACAGACCGGCTCCCTGGGGGTGGTGACGATCAACTGCGCGCGCCTGGGCTACCTGTACAAAGGCAACACCAGTGGGTTGCTGCAACGCATCGATACCCTGATGGAACTGGCGAAAGAGAGCCTGGAGGTCAAGCGCAAGGTCATCCAGCATCACATGGATGCTGGCTTGTATCCCTACACCAAGCGCTACCTGGGCACGTTGCGCAATCACTTCTCCACCATTGGCGTGAATGGCCTGCACGAAATGCTGCGCAACTTCACCGATGACCAACAAGGCCTGCACACCGAGCAGGGCCGGGCCTTCGCCCTGAAACTGCTGGATCACGTGCGGGCCACGCTGCTGCGTTTCCAGGAGGAAACGGGTCACCTCTACAACCTCGAGGCCACGCCCGCCGAAGGCACCACGTACCGCTTCGCAAAGGAAGACCTCAAGCGTTACCCGGATATCCTGCAGGCCGGCAGCTCGGTTGCGCCGTACTACACCAACTCCTCGCAACTGCCGGTGGGCTTCACCGAGGATCCGTTCGAAGCCCTGGAGCTGCAAGACGAACTGCAATGCAAATACACCGGCGGCACCGTGTTGCACCTGTACATGGCCGAGCAGATTTCCTCCACCCAGGCCTGCAAGCAACTGGTGCGCAAGGCCCTGGGACGTTTCCGCCTGCCGTACCTGACCATCACGCCGACCTTTTCCATCTGCCCGGTGCACGGCTACCTGGCTGGCGAACACGAGTTCTGCCCGAAATGCGACGAGGCCTTGCTGCTGCAACAGCAGTCGGCAGGCAGCGTTCACTGATCCGATCCATCGACCGTTAGGAGCTTTATCCATGAGCGCAGTACAAACGACTCCACAGGCACAGCGTCAACGTTGCGAAGTCTGGACCCGGGTGATGGGTTATCACCGCCCGGTGGCGGCCTTCAACCCGGGCAAGCAGTCCGAGCACCGCGAGCGGGTGCACTTCACCGAACGCGCGGCCGGGCGTCCATGAGTCGAGTGCTACGGGTCGGGGGCATGGTGCCCCTGACCACCCTCGATTACCCGGGCCAACTGGCCTGCGTGCTGTTTTGCCAGGGGTGTGCCTGGCGTTGTCGTTATTGCCATAACCCGCAACTGATCCCGCCGCGCGGTAGCGAAGAGGTGGATTGGTGCCGGGTGTTGGCGTTTCTGCAACGCCGGCAGGATCTGCTCGACGCCGTGGTGTTCAGCGGCGGCGAGCCGACCTTGCAGGACGGCCTGGGGCCGGCCATGGAAGAAGTGCGGCAGATGGGTTTTCGCATCGGCCTGCACAGCGCTGGCATCAAGCCGGCGGCCTTCGCCAAGGTAGTTGGGCAAGCCGATTGGGTGGGCTTCGACGTCAAGGCCTTGCCCGAAGATGCCCTGGACGTGACCCGGGTCGAAGGCAGCGGCGCCGCCAACTGGCGCAGCCTCGATCATTTGCTGGACAGCGGCGTGGACTATGAATGTCGCACGACGGTGCACTGGCATCTGTTCGACCCCGAACGGTTGCTGACCCTGGCCCGGCGCCTGAACGAGCGTGGCGTCAGCCGCTTTGCCGTGCAACTGGTGCGCACTGCCCGGATGCTTGATCCTCATCTTTCCAGCGTCTCGGCGCAGGCCTTGCAGCCTGAGCTGTGGGCGGCCATGCGCGAGTTGTTTCCTTCGTTTGTGTTGCGCAGTTGAGTGGTGGATAGCGGTGGGTCTGCTGGCAGGGATGTCGTCTGACACGCCCCCTTCGCGAGCAAGCTCGCTCCCACAGGGATCTGTGGTGAATACAAATTCAACAATCACCCCGAAACCATTGTGGGAGCGGGCTTGCTCGCGAAGGCGGTTTGTCAGTCAATGTATATGTAGCTGACCCGACGCATTCGCGAGCAAGCCCGCTCCCACAGGGGAATTGTGGTGGGAATGGCTTTTGTGAAATCCCCGCAATCCCTCGATCACCAGCCCCAGAATTGCAACCACCAGCCATACCCCACCCAGCCGCTGGCCAGGACCAGGCAGGCCATGGCGGGCACGCGTCGGATCGGCGATGCCACGCTTGCCTGCAGGCGCTTCCAGCCCAGCCACAGGCTCCAGGCGATCGCGGCCGTTAAAAGCGCGGCCCGGGCCGGCGGTACCCACTCCAGCAACAGGCCTTCATAGCGCAACAACTTGACCGTGGTTGCCGACAAACCGAGGAACAACCCGGCACCGCCAAGGGGCGTCAGGGTGAGGGCCAGGGGCTGGTAGTTTGTCGTGTCGCCTGAGAGCCATGCGGCCAGGCGCATGAGAAACAGCAACGAAGTGCCCATCAGCAGCGCACTCAGGCCCAGGTACGCAACGATGCAAAAACCGTCGAGCCAACTGAAACTGTCATTGAGTTGCGGATAGTGGGTCAGCAGCCACCAGGGCGCGTTGTCCTGGAGTGCCCAGAGCCAATCGTGACTCACCAGCCATTGGGCCAGGCTTTGCTTGAGGTCGATGAACCAGGGGCTGACGGTCCACTGGAAGGCGCCCATGGCCAGGCCGATGACGCCGAACAGCAGCAAACGAGCATCCCAGGGCGAAAGGGTGTTGGCTGTCGCTTGGAGGATCTCCGCGTTGCTGGAGCGGGCAATCAGCCGTACCGCGTCGCGCTGGCCGCTGCAACGACCACAGGCGTGGCAATCGGCGGCGCCGCGCAGGCGACGGATGTCCAGCAGCGGTGCGCAGTTGGGGGGCGGGCGCCGGGGCGGCGGGTTTTCCAGCCAGCGTTGTTCATCCACCTGAAAGTGCACCGGCGCCAGGCGAGCGAGCAGGGCAAACACACCGCTGACCGGGCACAGGTAACGGCACCACACCCGCTTGCCCCGGGCGAACAACAGGCCGACGATCACTGCGGCGACGGTCGAGCCGCCGAGGATCAACAGCGCTGCCTGGGCATAGTCGTACACGCTGATCAACTGGCCGTAGACCGTGGTCAGGCAGAACGCCAACGTCGGCCAGCCAGCCCAGCGCACCCCGCGCGGCACCCCGAGGCCCTTGCCGTACTGGCTGGCCCATTCGCTCAAAGCGCCTTCCGGGCACAACACGCCACACCAGAGGCGACCGAACAGCACGATCGACAGCAACACGAACGGCCACCAGATGCCCCAGAACAGGAACTGCGCCAGCAGCGTCAGGTTGTCCAACAGCCGCGCCTGACTAGTGGGCAATGGCAACAGGGCCGGCACCACCAACAGCACCGCGTAGAACAGCACCACCGCCCATTGCACCGCACGAATTGCCGAGCCATGGCGACGCATGCCGTCGCCCAGGCGTTGAAGCCAGGGGTTCAGGTCGGGCATGGCAGGGTTTCCGCCTTACGTGGTCGCAACCAACCCGCGACCACTCCCCAATAGCCCAGCCACACCAGCAACGTCATCGCACTCGGACTGGCCCGATACCCAGCGAAATCCGCCAGGAACCCACCCAAACCGTGGCCGTCGTCGAGGAGCGCACTGCTGTCCCACAGCGCATTGCCAATGCCGCGATACACCGCCTCGGGCCAATCCATCGCCAGCAATTGCCCGCCGACCCGCTCGAAGGCGCTGACCAGCAGTGCCGCGCCCAACAGCAGCAGGATCGCTTCGCTGATGGCAAAAAAACGCGGCCACGAGATGAACCGGCGACTGCTGTGCAGCAGGGAGACGGTCAGCAGCGACAACACCAGCCCGGCCAGTGCGCCCACGGCGAACAAGCCCAATGGCGGCCCGTGCAGGCGCGCACCGGCGCCATACAGGAAGACCACGGTTTCACTGCCTTCGCGGCTGACGGCGAGCAAGGCCAGGACCAACAGGCCCAGGCCACCCTGGCGGCCCAGGCGCTGGTCGGCGTGGCGTGTCAGGTCATGCTTGAGCGTCCGTGCGTTTCGGTGCATCCAGCCGACCATCTGCACGATCAGCAAGCTGGCGACCAAGGCCAACGCCGCCTGGAACCATTCACTGGTGGTACCGCTCATGGCCTCGCCGGCGAGCAGGATCAGGCCGGCCAGCACGCCGGAAAGCAGCAAGCCCAACGCCGCGCCGGCCCATACATAACGTCGCAGTTGGCTGGCCTGCTGCTGCTGGCTGACCCAGGCCTGGAGAATCCCGATCACCAACAATGCCTCGACGCTTTCGCGCCAGACAATAAACATCGATTGAGTCATGCTAACGCCTCCTGCTGGCCGATTACCGGGCGAGAATCCCGCCCTCGGGCAGTTGCGGATTGAATTCGTCGAAAAACGGGTAGTGCCCAGGGCGCAGCGGATGAATGACCACGAACGTCGTAACGCCGGGCGAGAGCACTTTCTCGACGCGCAATGGCGTGCTTTCGAACTCCGCCGGGCCCTGGCCGACATTTTTCAATACGATCTTGAAGCGTTGCCCGGCCGGTACTTCCAGTTGCGGCGGCGTGAAATGCCCGTCGCGGATGCTCAATTCATAAGTGGGCAGTTCGGCCTGGGCGATGGATGGCAGCAGCAGACCGGCCAGCGTCAGCCAGGCCAGGCAGGACGGCCAGGATCGGTGGCTCATGTTCAGTACCCGCCTTTTTTACCGATCCCGGCGTAGACGAATTCGTAGTGCAGTTCGCAGCGTTCGAACCACGGCGCCACGCCGGTTTCCTTGTCGGTATGACGACCGAGGGAGGCGTGGCCGCCCGGTGGCAGGACGGTGAAGGTCAATTGATATTTGCCAGGGCCGAGCAGCTTGACGTTGTCGCCGTAGTGCGGCCCGTCGTTGGCGACCATGGCGTGGAAGTCGCCCTTGAGCGCGGTGTCGTTGCCTTGTTTCTTCAGTTGGAACGACACGTTCAGATAAGGCACGAAACTGCCTTCCTGGAAGCCTTGCTGGTTGTCCGCGGTGGCGCGGATGTCGGCTTCCAGGTGCACGTCGGACTCGGCCGTGGCGCGCATCATCCCGGCGGGGGCCATTTCGATCGGTTGCAGGTACACCGCGCCGACTTCCAGCCCCGGGCACAGTTGCGGTTCGCCGATGGGGTATTCCTTGGCCTGGGCCAATGTTGGCAGCAACAGCAGGGCGAGGGACAACGGAGCAAGGGTACGCATGATGACTTCCTGGTTGGCTAAAGGATGGCGCCGAGTCTAGGAAGCTTCGCTGCGAATAATAATGATTCTTGTCAATTTTCAGCGTGAATTTTTGATCGGTGAACGTCAGTTCGTTCCCGTGCGGCTGTTCTTGATCAGGATCAAGGGCGGCAGTGGCCCGCCGGAGTAGGGTACGGGTACACCCATTGGTTATACGGGGGCCTCATGGCAAAGCCGTTTCCCATCAGTCCCAAGCATCCCGAGCGCATTTGCTGGGGGTGTGATCGTTACTGTCCGACCAATGCGCTGGCCTGCGGCAACGGTGCCGATCGCACGATGCACCCGGCCGAGATGATCGGCGAGGACTGGTACCTGCATGGGGATTGGGGGCTGGAGTTGGTCGACGTTACCGCGAAGGTCATCGATCCAAGCGCTACTCACCTGAAGGAATAAGGTGAAGGAATAAGGGTAAACCTGTGGCCAGAGATTGCTCCCGCTGGACTGCGCAGCAGTCCCAAAAAACTTGCGGTCGCTGCGCAACCGAGCGGGAGCAAGCTCCCTCGCCACAATGATCACCCACAGGCCTTGATAACCGTCTCGCTCAGGGCCGATCAGAGCTTCGGCAACTGCCCGATCCGCCCCATCATCTCGGTCACGATCTGCAAGTCCAGCAGGAACTGCTCCACCGTCTTGAACTCATTGTCGTTGTGCCCGGTGTACTTGACGTTGGGCATCGCCAGGCCGAATTGCACGCCGTTGGGCAGGTCATGGACCGAGGTGGCGCCGGCGGAAGTGCCGAACGTGTGCTCCATGCCCAGGTTCTCCGTGGCGACGGCGAGTAGCGCCTTGACCCATTCACCTTCGGGATTTCGGTACATCGGTGCGTCGATAGTGTTGTCGAAGGCTACGGCGACCTGGGACTTCTTGGCCCAGGCGGAGAGCTTATCGTTGATTTCAGTCTTCAGCGTTTCGGTTGGCTTGCCCACCGGCACCCGCAGGTTGACCGCCAGCTTGAAGGTCTGCTCATCCATGCCGACGTAGGTCAGGGACGCGGTCAGCGGCCCCATGAATGCATCGGAGAAGCCAATCCCCAGCTTGTTGCCCAGATAGTCCAGCCCCCAGTTGTCGGCGGCGTAGCGGGCGGCGTCGGTGATATGGTTGTGCTTGAGGGCGACCTTGCCGTCGAGACCGTCGATGAACACCAGCATTCTGGAGACCGGGTTGACGCCTGATTCGGGCTCGGAGGAGTGGGCCGAAACGCCAGTGAAGGTCAGCTTGACCGCGTTGTCGGCCACTGCGCTTTTTACCTCAAAGTTGCCGCCATTGGCCTTGGCGAATTCGGTGCCGGCCTTGAGCAGGTTCGCTGCCAGATCTGTGGGCTGGTCGGTCACGAATGTCGCCACCGAGGTCGACGGGATCTGGTTGGTCGCCATGCCCCCCGTCAACGCGATGATTTCGGCGCCCTTGCCCTGGGCCGCGCGGCGAGGGAAGTTGGCCATGACCGTGCCGTAGCCTTTCTCGGCGATCACCACGGGGTAGCCGCCATCCAGCGCCAGGTTGTAATTGGGCGTCGGGTTGCGTTCGAAATAATAGGGGATGGCGTCGCCGGTGGTTTCTTCGGTGGTGTCGACCAGCAGCTTGAAGTTGCGCGCCAGCGGCAGTTTTTCTTCCTTGATGATTTTCATGGCGTAGAGCGTCACGACGATACCGTTCTTGTCGTCCTCGGTACCGCGGCCATACATGCGATCACCCACCAGGGTGACCTTGAACGGATCGAGGCGCGTACCGTCTTTCAACACCCAGTTCTCCGGCGTGACCGGGACCACGTCGGCATGGGCGTGGATGCCAACGACTTCATCGCCGCTGCCTTCTAGGGAAATCTCATAGACGCGGTTGTCGATGTTGCGGAAGTTCAGGTCGAAGGATTCGGCGAGGCGCTTGATCTCGTCGGCGATCTTGAGGAATTCCGGGTTCTCGTGCTGGGCAACGCCGTCCTTGCGATAGGTCGGGATGGCGACCAGTTCCTTCAGCGTCTCGGTGGCGGCTTCGCCGTATTTCACCCGAGCGTAAAGGCCCAGCAAGCGGTGGATTTCGTTCTGTTGTTCAGCGGTCAGCGTCTTGTTGTCTTGGAAGGCGCTGATGGCCGGGCCGAGGTCGGCGGTTTTGGCCAGGTCGCTCTTGGCGACCTCTCCAAGGAAGTGCCTGAAATCCTTGACGGAGGTGTCGGAGAAGGTTTTGACGATGGCCGCGCTTTGTTGTGCGGTGATGTTGGCGCTGGCCGACATCGCGAATGACGACAGGCTGGACAGTATGAGGGTGGCAATGGCAAGACGCTTGAACGGGAAGTTCATGGTGGCAGGCATTCCTTTGCAGGGGAGAAGTGTCGTTTGATGGAAACAATCACTTACAACCTAACACCATGAGCGCGCGGCGGGGGAGCCCCTTGAACACGATTTGTCGCCCGGAAAAGCGAAAGCGACGTAGAAATGAAACATCCATTCCAAGCACCCGATACTCTGTGTGGGAGCGGGCTTGCTCGCGAAGAGGCCAGCACATTCAACATCATCGTTGACTGTTATGCCGCCTTCGCGAGCAAGCCCGCTCCCACAGGGACCTGTGGTGGATGCATGTTTTGTGAACGCCCGAAACCCAATGTGGGCTTGCTATTGCTTAATGCGGTGCGCGCGGGATCGTCTTGAGCAGGTCTTCCGGGCTGATATGGCCTACCACGGGCTGCGCCGTGCTGCCGGGCAATGGCAGGTCGAGGATGTGGCCCTTGATCTTGCCGACCACGTGCATCTCGCAAGGTTTGCAGTCGAACTTCAGCGTCAGCACTTCATCACCGTGGATCAGCTGCATCGGCGCGACCTTGGTGCGCACGCCGGTGACGCCCTTGGCCTGCTTGGGGCACAGGTTGAACGAGAAGCGCAGGCAGTGTTTGGTGATCATCACCGGCACTTCACCGGTTTCCTCGTGGGCCTCGAATGCCGCGTCGATCAGCTTGACCCCGTGGCGATGGTAGAAGTCCCGGGCCTTCTGGTTATAGACGTTGGCCAGGAACGACAGGTGCGACTCCGGGTACACCGGTGGCGGGCTGGTCTCGGCCTTGCGGCCACCGCGTGGGTGGGCCTCGATGCGGGCGGCGGTCAGGGCTTCGATGGCTTCGCGGCGCAACGCCTTGAGCTGCGAGTTGGGGATGAAAAACGCCTGGGGCGCATCCAGCTCGATGGCGGTGGCGTGGTATTCGGTGGTGCCCAGTTGGCCGAGCAGGTCGTGCAGTTGCTCCAGGGCCTGTTCCGGCTTGTTCGCCAGGCCGAACGGCCCATCGAGGGCAACACTGGCGCTGATGCCTTCTTCGCTGGTGGCGGTCAGTTCCAGGCGTTCTTCACGCAGACACGCCACCCAGGCCAGGCCGACCCGACGCTCGGAAGAGGTCTTGAGCAATGCTTGCTGCCAATTGTGGTCCAGGTTGCGGCTCAACGGATGGTTGGGGCGCAACTGGTACATACCGGCTGGCATCTCGTTGGGTTCGACGCGGTAGCGGTAACGCTTCTGGCCGTCCTCTTCGAACTCACCCTTGGGCTCGGCGATGTTAGCGCGGAAACCGACGACTTCGCGCTTGACCAGCACGTTGAGGCCGTCGCCGTTGGACAGCGGATCGAAGGTCACCACTTGCAAGTCGCGCTTGCCGACTTTTTCCACCACGCCCACCGGCACGCCGGTGAAGGTCGGCGAGTCGAAGGCGCCGATGTCGATCTTGCGCTCGCTGACGAAATAGTCGGTGCTGCCACGGTGGAAGGTCTTGTCCGGGTCGGGAACGAAGAAGTGTGCGGTGCGGCCGCTGGACGCACGGGCCAGGTCCGGGCGGTCTTCAAGGACATCGTCCAGGCGCTGGCGGTAATAGGCGGTGATGTTCTTCACATAGCCCATGTCCTTGTAGCGCCCTTCGATCTTGAACGAACGCACGCCGGCTTCGACCAGGGCGCGGATGTTGGCGCTCTGGTTGTTGTCTTTCATCGACAGCAGGTGTTTTTCATAGGCGACCACCCGGCCCTGGTCGTCCTTCAAGGTGTAGGGCAGGCGACAGGCCTGGGAGCAGTCGCCACGGTTGGCGCTGCGGCCGTTCTGGGCGTGGGAGATGTTGCACTGGCCGGAAAAGGCCACGCACAACGCGCCGTGGATGAAGAACTCGATGGCCGCATCGGTCTCGTCGGCGATGGCGCGGATCTCCTGCAGGTTCAGCTCACGGGCCAGGACCAGTTGCGAGAAACCGGCCTGGTCGAGGAACTTGGCCCGGGCCAGGGTGCGGATGTCGGTCTGGGTGCTGGCGTGCAGCTCGATGGGCGGGATATCCAGCTCCATCACCCCCAGGTCCTGGACGATCAACGCGTCGACGCCGGCATCGTACAACTGGTGGATCAGCTGGCGGGCCGGCTCCAGTTCGTTGTCGTGCAGGATGGTGTTGATGGTCGTGAACACACGGGCGTGGTAGCGGTGGGCGAATTCCACCAGCCGGGCGATATCGCCCACCTCGTTGCAGGCGTTGTGACGTGCGCCGAAACTCGGGCCACCGATGTACACGGCGTCGGCGCCATGCAGGATGGCCTCGCGGGCGATGGTCACGTCGCGGGCGGGGCTGAGCAATTCCAGATGATGTTTGGGCAAGGACATTTGTTTTTAGTCAGGCTGGTCACGGTCGAAGCGCGCATTGTAGCCGCCAGGCGCCTCGCCGGCACCTGTGGACTTGGGTTTGCACGATTCTGACCGATGCGCGGCGCTCTCGCGGCGTTCACCCCGACGTCGTGCCAGCGCTGCACCAACGGTTTCGCCCGGTGTTTTTCGCCAGGTACAAGAAGGCGTCCGCGGCCTTGATCAGCACCGCCGGGGTTGCATCCTCGTCGCTCGGCTGGCTGGTGGTGATGCCGGCGCTGATGGTCACGATGCCCAGGGGATGATCGCCATGTTCAATGTTCAAGGCCCTGACGGCTTCGAGGATTTGCTGCGCGACCTTGGCCGCCCCGGCACTGTCGGTGTTGGGCAACAACACGGTGAACTCTTCACCGCCGTAGCGCACCGCGAGGTCGCCCGGCCGCTTGATGGTCTGCCCGATCGCGTCCGCAATCGCCCGCAGGCAATCGTCGCCGGCGGCATGGCCGTACCGGTCGTTGAAACGCTTGAAGTAATCCACATCCAGCATGATCAGGGCCAGGGATGAGCCCTGGCGCCTGGCCAGGCGTAGTTCATCGGCCAGGGCGATGTCCAGCCGCCGGCGGTTGCCCAGCCCGGTCAGGCTGTCGGTCAGCGCCATGTCGCGCATGGCCTGGTGGGCACTGCGAATCTGCTTTTCCATGGTCATGCGGTAGCGCAGCTGGCTCAACACGATGAGCCCGAAGCCCACCAGGATCGCAATGAGGAAAATCAGCACCAGGCCGGTCTTGAGCAGGTCCCGGCGCCAGGGCGCGATGATCGACTCGCGGGACAAGCCGGTTTCCACCACCAGCGGATACGTGGTCAAGGCCCGGTAGCCATACAGGCGCTCGGTATCGTCGACGACGGCCCTGGCTTCGGCGATCCCTTGGTTGGAGGTGGGTAAATGCTCCCTGAAGATCACGCTGTTGACGAGGCTCTTGCCAATCACCGAGGCGACGAAGGGACGTCGGACCAGGATCGTTCCGCTGCGCTTGGCCAGGACCAGCGCGCCTTTGCCATCGATTTTGAAGTCGCCGTAGTAGTCGACGAAATAGTTGACCTTTACGGTCCCCAGCATTACGCCGGCAAACGAGCCATCGGGGTTGTTCAGGCGGCGGGAAATGGGAATGATCAGGTCGTGGGTGGAACGGCTCTGGACCACGTCACCGATGCGCACGCCTCGATCTTCATGGGTGCGGTGGTATTGGAAGTAGTCGCGGTCGGCGTTGTTCGCCATTTCCGGGATGACTTCCTTGTCCGTCACCAGCCATTGGCCGTCCGGGCCGTAGATAAATAGCCCGTGCAATTGCGGCATGATCGCGGCTTGTTGCACCAAGAGCTTATGGATGCGCGGGACGTCCATGTTCTGCAGGCCATCGCCCTCCACCCGTTCGGCGAGGGCGGCGGTGACCACATCCACTTGTCGAATGGTGTCTTCGGCGTGCTGGGCCGTCGCCCGTGCCAGGTTCGTCACCGAGTCCCGGGCAGACGCAAACGCGGCACGGTAATCGCGCCAGGTTCGCCAGCCTTCGACGGCCAGGAACGCGATGACGACCACCAGCATGAAACTCACCGTCAGCCGAAATGCAGCTCCGGCCCGCACAGCCTGCTGGGAGAAGGCTTCATCCGGGCTTTCGATCTTGGGCTCTGGCTGCTTGCGTCCGAGCATTCACATATCCTTTCCACGACGGGTCTGCGCCTTTCCAGGCGTAGCCTATCCTATTCGATTTCAGCACGTTAGCTAACTGCGACGAGTCAGGTATAACCGGCGACACACGATCGAGGAGAAAGGTTTCGTGAAAATTGGCGTGATTTCGGACACCCACGGCCTGCTGCGCCCTGAAGCGCTTGCGGCGCTGCAAGGCTGTGAGCGGATCATTCATGCGGGTGATATCGGCAGCCCGGAAATCCTCGATGCCTTGGCTTCCATTGGCGAGCTGCGGGTGGTGCGTGGGAACAACGATCTGGACGCCGAATGGGCGAGACACCTTGCCGATTGCCTGCAATTCGACTTGGGGGGATGGCAGGTCCTATTGGTCCATGACATCGCGGACGTGCCGGCGCCACTCGACCCGGGCGTGCGGCTGGTGATCACCGGCCATTCCCATAAGCCGCTGATCGAGTGGCGTGGCGAGCGGCTCTATCTCAACCCAGGCAGCGCCGGCCGGCGACGGTTCAAGTTGCCGGTGACGCTGGCGCTGCTGGAGGTGAGCGAACAAGCGATCGAGCCGCGGATCGTGCCATTGCTCCCGTGACGATCTACCTGAAGTACTTGTCCACGTAGGCCTGTATTTCCTTGCGCATGAAACGCCCGGATTCGTCCGCCCGTTCTTCCCAGCCGAACACGCATGCGGTGACGATGCCGTCGAAGCCAGTCTTGGCCAGTTCGCTGAAAAACAGGTCCCAGTCGATCTCGCCCTGATGCATGTCCATGTGTTGGTGGACGGTGACCTTGGCGCCCGGGGGGTTGACGATGTAGCGCAGGCCGGACGAGGCCTTGTGGTTGTAGGTGTCGGCGATGTGGACATGGGCGATCATCGACCCGGCCTCGGCGATCATGGCTCGCATGTCGTCGCCGAAGTAGAAGGTGTGCGGCGTGCAGTACAGGAACTTGACGTTGTCCGAACCAATGGTCTTGAGCATGTCGAGGGCCGGGTGCAGGGTTTCGCACCAATCTTCCGGGTGAGGCTCGACGTTCAGCGTGACCCCCTCGCTTTCCAGGATCGGCACCAGTTCTTCCATCGAACGCCACCACGCCGCTTCGCTCGACTCATGGCTGTGCACGCCACCGCAGCAACTGACGGTATGCCCACGATCAGGCGACGGCCCACGGCCAAACTCCGAATTCATCGTCGTGCAGCCCATGTCCACGGCGACCTGGATCGCCTCCTTCCAGTAGTTCACCGCTGCCCGGCGTTCGTCTTCATGGGGGCTGGCCCAGCGGTACATCGGCAGCAGCGAGGCCAGTTGCAGGTCGTGGTCGCGCAGGGCTTTCTTGAGCTCGGCGATGCGCTCCTTATGGGCGCGGGGGCGTACCCACCAGGGCAGGAAGTCCTCCCGTGGCGACAGTTCCAAGTACTCGAAGCCGAGCTCGGCGGTCTTGCGGCACAGGTCCGGCAGGCTCAGGTGGCGATGCATGTAGGGGTCGAGGGCGATTTTCATTGTTGTTCTCCATTGGGCAACGTTCATTACCTGTGGCGAGGGAGCTTGCTCCCGCTGGACTGCGCAGCAGTCCCAAAAAGGGGCCGCTTCGCGACCCAGCGGGAGCAAGCTCCCTCGCCACAGGGGTATTGCGTTGACTGAATTACCGGGATCAATACGCGACCCAGGCGGCGTCGTTGTCAGCGGACTCCACGCAGCGCTCGACCCAGCGCACACCTTCCACACCCGCATCAATGTCGGGGTAGCGCAGGGCGGCCAGCGTTTCGCTGTCGCCACGGTTGGCTGCATCCATGGCCAGGGCGAAGCGGCGATAGAGGTTGGACCAGGCTTCGAACAGCCCTTCGGGATGGCCGCCACCGATGCGGTCGTCCTGCCGCGCGTCGGGGTGCAGGTAGCCCATGCCGCGCTCCAGGATCTGCGCGGGTTGGCCCTGGATCTCGACGCTCAGTTGGTTGGGCCGCTCGTCCCACCATTCCAGGCTGGCACGGGCGCCGATCACGCGGATCTTCTGCCCGTGCATCGAGCCGGCATTCACCGCGCTGGACCAGACCATGCCCATGGCGCCGCCTTCGTATTCCATCAAGGTGTAGGCGTTGTCTTCCAACGGCGCGCGGCTGGCGACGAAGCTTTGCCGGCTGCACATCAAGCGTTTGATCTTCAGATCAGGCAGCATCACCTTGGACAAATACAACGGGTGCGTGCCGACGTCACCCAGTACGTAGCTGGGCCCGGCCTGGCGCGGGTCGACGCGCCACTGGGTCGCCTGGTTCCCGGCCTCCACCGGCGCGCTGTGAAAACCATGGGCGAACTGCATGTGCACCATGCGGATCTCGCCCAGCTCCTGGGCCGCGATCATCGCCCGGGCTTGTTCGATCAACTGGTGCCCGGCGTAGCCGTAGGTCAAGCCAACGATGCGCCCCTTGGCGTGCGCCAGGCTGCGCAGGGCCTCGGCCTGTTCGAGGGTAAAGCACAGCGGTTTTTCGCAGACCACATGCAGTCCGGCTTCCAAGGCGGCGTGGGTGATGGCGTAGTGGGTGCCGTTGGGCGTGGCGATCGACACCGCTTCAATCCCATCGGAACGTTGCGCCTCCAGCTCGAACAGACTCAGATAATCCGGATAGCAGCGCTCGGGGTCGATGCCCAACTGCTGGCCAAAGACTCGGCCCCGGGTGGGATCGATATCCAACGCCGCGGCGACCAATTCGAAGTTCCGGTCGCGCAGGGCGGCCGAGCGATGGATGTAGCCGATCTGGCTGTGTTCGCCGCCACCGACCATGGCCCAGCGGATGGGGCGCGTGAGGGTTTTGCTGCCGTTGATCATGTCGTTGTCCTTGTGTGATCAGAAACCTATGCCAGCCAGGTAGGCGCGACTGGCGGCCACGTCGTCGAGGCTGCTCCCGGCGTTGCGTGGGTCGCGTTCCTGTTCGACGGTGATGCAGCCCACATAACCCAATTCATGCACGAGGCTGTGCAGCGCCGGGTAATCGATGACACCGCGCCCGATAGGGCACATCACGCCCCGGGCGCAGGCGGCGAAAAAACGGAGGTGTTCGTTCAGGACCTGATCGAACACCATAGGGTCGATGTCCTTGAAGTGCAGGTAATCCAGGCGATGGGCGTAGGTGCGCAGCGACGCGACCGGGTCCATGCCGGCGTAGTACAGATGCCCGGTGTCCAGGCACAGCCCGGCGACTTCATGGGGTATGTCGTCCACCAGGCGCGCCAACTCGTCGGCGAACTCGATGTATCCACCCGCGTGAGGATGGATGACGGCGCGAATGCCGTATTGATGCCAGGCGATGTCGGCGATGGCGCGGATGTGCGCCATCATTGCGTTCCAGCGTGCATCGTCCAGGCGCGGGGCGCGGTCCGAATGGCCGGCTGCGTAGTCGCGCACTTCGTGGCCCCAGTCGATGATCACCAGATAGGGCCCGGCATGGCGCTGGCCGGCTTGCTGTTCCATGGGCGGCAGCTGTTTGAGCAGCGTGCAGATTTCATGGGTCTGGCGCAGCAGTCCGGGCAGGTTGGCGGGGCTGACGAGGTCGTCGAAGATCGTCCCGGCGACCACCTGCAGACCCTGTTCGGACAGGGCCGGACTGATGATGTCGGGGTCTAGCGGCAGGTAACCGTAAGGCCCCAGCTCGATCCCGCGATAGCCGGCCTCGGCCGCATCCCCAAGCACCCGTCGCCACGAAGGCAGGAAAGGGTTCTTGACGTCGTCGACGCCCCAGCAGCAGGGCGCGGTGCAGATATGGATCGTCATGGGGCACTCCGGCTGTGTTTGTTTTTATGTGCTTGGCCTGATGCTATTGAGTTGTCGGTAAGGGGGCCATGGGGCGATGGCTTAATCTGTCAAAACCCCTCATGATGCCAGGCAGAGGTGTCAAAACATGTCAGAACGCCGCCGTAAACTGCGCCCCACCATGGCCGATGTTGCTCGGGAGGCGGGGGTCAGCCTGTCCACCGTCGACCGGGTGCTGAACTTGCGCGCCGATGTGCGCGCCGACACCGCCCAACGCATCGCCGCGGCTGCCGCGCGGTTGGGGTTCCATGCCAAGGGTGTGATCGAACAACGGGTGCTCAACGACCGCCCGACCTTGCGGCTTGGCTTCTTGTTGCAAAAAAGCGGCGTGCCTTTTTACCAGGGGCTCGCCCATGCGCTATCGAACGCCGCCGCGACCTGCACGCGAGCACGGATCCGCGTGGTCATTGGTTATCTGGACGATCTCGACCCGGTCATCGTCGCGCAACGCATCCTGGCCCTGCGTGATCAAGTGGACGGCCTGGGCGTGGTGGCAGTGGACCATCCACGGGTTCGGGAGGCGGTTGCCCAATTGCGCGAGACGGGCGTTTCGGTGGTGGCGTTGCTGTCGGAGCTGTCCAGCGCCAGCGGCACGGGGTACGTCGGGTTGGACAATCGACTCACCGGCCGCACGGCAGGCTGGTTCATCAGCCGCCTGGCGGATCGACCTGGCGCTGCGGCTGTCATGCTCAGCAGTCAGCGTTTCCAGTGCCAGGAGCTCTGTGAACTGAGCTTTCGCAGTTACCTGGCCGAGCACTCCAACGAGTGGGAGTTGCTCGCTTCGCGCCTGACCCTGGAGGACGATGAGTTCGCGTATGGCAATACGCTGGATTTGCTGACGGCCGAGCCCTACCTGGCCGGGCTGTATGTGGCCGGTGGTGGCATCGCCGGCGTGTTGCGTGCCTTGCGCAGCCTCCAGGCGCAGCAGCTTCGCCTGCCCGTGGTGGTGTGCCACGACCTGACGCCATTGACACGCGAGGCGTTGAAGACGGGGTTGGTCCAGGCGGTGCTGTCTCATCCTGTCGTGGCAATGGCCGAACAGGCGGTAGAAGCACTGGTCGAGGCGGCGACAGCCACGCCACCAGGCTCGGCGCCGAGACGGGTGGTGCCGCTTCAGATTGATGTGTCGGAAAGTACTTGAGTGCCCGCTGCATTCTGAGCCGCCGCCATCTCAACATCATCGTTGACTGACATCCCGCTTTCGCGAGCAGGCTCGCTCCCACAGGGAGTTGATGGTGAATGTGAATTTTGCGGTCAACCGGCAACAGTGTGGGAGCGAGCCTGCTCGCGAAGGCAATTCCAAATTCAACATCATCATTGACTGACAATCCGCTATCGCTCCCACAGGGGATTGGTGGTGAATGCAGATCTTGCGGTCAACCGGAGATCTTGTGGGAGCGGGCTTGCTCGCGAAGGCCAAACCAAATTCAACATCATCATTGACTGACAATCCGCTATCGCGAGCAGGCTCGCTCCCACAGGGAACTGATGGTGAATGCAGATCTTGCGGACAACCGGAGATCTTGTGGGAGCGGGCTTGCTCGCGAAGGCAATATCAAATTCAACATCATCATTGACTGACAATCCGCTATCGCGAGCAAGCTCCCACAGGTCTCGGTTACGCCTCTTGGCCTGCTTGAGCCCCGTTCAAAATCGGATAGTCCGTATAACCACGTTCGTCGCCCTGGTAGAACGTCGAGGCGTCAGGGATGTTCAGCGCCTGGCCCCGTTTGAACCGTTCCACCAAGTCCGGGTTTGCCAAAAACGGCGTGCCGAATGCCACCAGGTCTGCTTCTCCACGGCTGATGGCCGTGGCGGCGCGTTCGGCGCTGTAGCCGCCATTGGCAATGTACGTCCCGCCGAAGCGACGCTTGAGTTCCAGGAAGTCGAACGAGCCTTCGCCCAATTCCACGATGTGCAGGTAGGCCAAGCCATAGCGGCTGAGCATCCTGGCCGTGTAGTCAAATGTTGCTTGCGGGTTGCTGTCGCTCATCGAGAAGTAACTGAAGATTGGCGACAGGCGCACGCCGACACGGCTGGCACCGAAGACTTCGATCACCGACTCGACCACTTCCTTGAGGAAACGGGCGCGATGCTCGATCGAGCCGCCGTAGGCATCGGTGCGTTGGTTGGTGCCGTCACGCAGGAACTGGTCGATCAGGTAGCCATTGGCGCCGTGGATCTCCACGCCGTCGAAACCGGCCAGCTTCGCGTTGGCGGCGGCCTGGCGGAAGTCGGCGACCACGCTGGGGATTTCATCGAGTTCCAGCGCCCGTGGCAGTTCGTAGGGCTTGAGGCCTTCGGGGGTATAGATCTCGCCATCGGCCTTGATCGCCGAGGGGGCGACGGGTTGGGCGCCGTTGACTTGCACCAAAGGATGGGAAAGACGGCCCACATGCCAGAGCTGCAAAAAGATCTGCCCACCCTCGGCATGGACCGCATCGGTCACCTGTTTCCAGCCGGTGACTTGCTCAGGAGTAAAGATCCCCGGTGTTCTCAGGTAACCCTTGCCCTGGGCCGACACCTGGGAGCCTTCGCTGATGATCAGGCCGGCGCTGGCCCGTTGGCTGTAGTACTCGGCCATCAAGGGCGTGGCGGCATCGCCAGCGCCTGCGCGGCTGCGGGTCATCGGCGCCATGACCATGCGGTTTTTCAGGGGCAGCTTGCCGACTTGAGTACGGGACAACAGAAGATCGAGACCGATGTCAGTCATGATTCACCTCTAAGGGATCGGGTATGAATGAGGGATTGAGTCGAGGGTCGGTCAGGCCAACCGACCCTCTTGTTGCAAAAGGGCGCCGATGCGCTGGATTTCTTTCTCGCCTTTTTCCAGGGCGGCCTCGCTGGTGTGCACCGAGTAGTAGCCCATCACCAGGCCATGGGGATGCTTGACCGCCGAACCGAGCACAAAGGAAGTCGCGCCCCGGGCAACGATGTCGATGGCCGCGCCGGATTCTTCGAACACCACCATTTCCCCGGCATTGACCTTGCCGTTGGCGCTGAGGCCGCCGCTGTTGACCGCCAGCCAGGCGACGGTATGCCCGGCCGGCGGCGTGTAGCGCCAGTGCTCGTTGTCCTGCAACTGCACGGCGAGGTAATTCATGCCTGCCGGGGAGGCGACGCTGCTGCGGGCTGCGCCGTATTCGCCAAGCAACACCAGCGCCGGACCTTCACGGGGAATCTCGGAAGGGGCCAGGTAGACGCTGCGGGCCGGAGAATTTTCTTCTGCCGCCGGCAGCGCAACCCAGAGCTGGAAGCCTTGGATCGGCGAACCCGCAACCGGTCGAGCGGTGTGCCATACGCCGTTGCCGGCCTGCATCCACTCCATGCCGCCGCTGGGCAGGGTGCCGGACTGGCCGGTGGTGTCTTCGTAGATCACTTGGCCTTCGATCATGTAAGTCAGCGTGGCGATCCCGGAATGCGGATGCATGCCGAAACTTCTTTGCAGGGCATCGGCGTTGAAGGCGAAGTGATCGAGAAACACGAATGGCTTGCAGAGCTGGCCCAGGTCGCCGGGGCTCATGAGCCGGGTGATTGGCCCATGGCTGCTGCCAGCAGTGCGATGGACGATGGCGCGGGGTGGCGCTGCGACGATGCTGTTCATGGGATTTGCCTCCGAATCATGGGCGTTGGGCCTCGATGGGCGAAGGATAAGTGCCTGCCAATGGTTTGATTAGTCGATACAATCGGATTGAACTCATCCATAAATCGAAGGAATGTGCGCGCCATGCTCGATCTCAACGATGTTGCGCTGTTCGTCCAGGTGGTTCGCAGTGGCAGCTTCGCTGAAGCGGCCAGGCGGCTGGGCATGCCTTCGAACACGGTCAGCCGACGGGTCCAGCAGTTGGAGGCGCAGTTGGCGTCACGACTGCTGCAGCGCTCGACCCGCAAGCTCACGTTGACCCATGCGGGCCAGGGGTTCTATGAGCGTTGCGTGGACGCTGTGGACGGCTTGATGGACGCAGGGCAGGAACTGATGATGGGCGGCGAAGCGCCTAGTGGCCTGGTGCGCATTGCGGCGATGGCGGATTTCTTCGACTTTTTCCCAATGGAGTGGGTCGCCGACTTTTTAGCCGAGCATCCTCGCGTGCAGCTCGACTTCGTACTCAGCGATGCCCGGGTCGACCTGATTGCCGACCGCATCGACGTGGCCTTTCGCGGCGGTCCGTTGCAGGACTCGGGGTATGTCGGTCGCCAACTGCTCAGCAATGACGGCGACGGCATGGTTGCCAGTCCTGCCTACCTTGCCGCACGTGGCGCACCGCGTTCGCTGCAGGACCTGGCTCACCACGACGGCGTGAGCTTCGCCCAGCCCAGCGGCCTGACCGACTGGCGATTCGTCGGTCCGGGCGGCATCGAGGAGCACGTGCAGATCGCCAGCCGATTCCACGCCAACACCGCCCAAGCGTTGCGCCGGGCGACCGTCGCCGGCCTGGGCATCGCCGTGTTGCCGGGGGCGCTGAGCAGCCTCGACCTGGAAGCCGGAAGGCTGGTGCGGGTGCTGCCGCAATACCAACGCATCGGCTTCGGCCTGAATGTGCTCTATCCGAGCCGGCGGCAGTTGCCGCTGGCGGTTTCGGCATTCATCGGGTTGGTGATGGAAAAGCTGGAACTCAAGGCGTTTCCGGCGCGGATGCAGTGAGTGAGTCACTCAGGCCGGCGTCGTGGCGGGATAAGCCATTGTCTGCCGCACCGCAATACCGTGGCGAGGGAGCTTGCTCCCGCTGGCTGCGCAGCAGCCTAAAAAAGCTGAACGCTATCCGCCTGACTGGCCGCGGTGACGGGTTTGGGGCCGCTGCGCAGCCCAGCGGGAGCAAGCTCCCTCGCCACAGGTTCCCGTTATCAAGTCCAAATGAGACGCGCCTTGTTGTCGTGACCATCCCACCCGCGCAGTAGCCCATTTTTTTCCTTCCCAGCAACGACAAAAACCCTCGTTTCGCAAATCCCCGCCTGCCAACACAATCGCCTCGACACCTCATCTCGATCATCGCAACCGCAGAACAACAAGAAAACCAAACCCGAGGCGGCGCCATGCCCGCCTGAATCAAACCTACTGCCGGAAGTGCAAGACATGCCCGATGAAACCCTACGTATCGATACGCTTGTGATAGGCGCCGGCCAGGCCGGCGTGGCCATGAGTGAGCACTTGAGCCGTCAAGGCGTGCCTCATCTCGTCGTGGAGCGAAGCCGCATTGCCGAGGCCTGGCGCACGGCGCGTTGGGATTCCCTGGTGGCCAACGGGCCGGCCTGGCATGACCGCTTCCCAGGGTTGGAATTCGAAGGGCTCGACCCGGATACCTTCGCGACCAAGGACCAAGTGGCCGATTACTTCGAAGCCTATGCCCGTAAGTTCAACGCCCCGATCCGTACCGGCGTGGAAGTCAGGGGCGTCGAGCGCAATGTCGGCCGGCCGGGCTTCACTGTCGAAACCTCCGAAGGCCAGATCGAAGCGATCCATGTGGTGGTCGCCACCGGGCCTTTCCAACGGCCGGTGATTCCACCGATTGCGCCGGATCTGACGTCGGTCACCCAGCTTCACTCGGCCCAGTATCGCAACCCCGGGCAATTGCCCGAAGGGGCCGTGTTGGTGGTGGGTGCCGGGTCGTCGGGGGTGCAGATCGCCGATGAGCTGCAGCGCGCCGGCAAGCAGGTCTATCTCTCGGTGGGAGCCCATGACCGTCCGCCCCGGGCCTATCGCAACCGCGATTTCTGCTGGTGGCTGGGCGTGTTGGGCGAGTGGGATGCGGAGGCGGTCAAGCCGGGCAAGGAGCACGTCACCATTGCGGTGAGCGGTGCCCGTGGCGGCCATACCGTGGATTTTCGCCGGTTGGCCCACGAGGGCATCACCCTGGTGGGGCTGACCAAATCGTTCAACGGCAGCGTGGTGACCTTCGAACCGAATCTCGCCGAAAACATCGCTCGTGGCGACGAAAACTACCTGGCGCTGTTGGATGCCGCCGACGCCTACATTGCCCGCAACGGCCTGGACCTGCCCCTCGAACCTGAGGCCCGTCACTTGCTGCCCGACCCGCAATGCCTGACCCAGCCGATCCTGGAACTGGACCTGTTGGCCGCCGGCGTGACCAGCGTCATCTGGGCCACCGGCTACTCGGTGGATTACAGCTGGCTGAAGGTCGACGCCCTCGGCGCCAATGGCAAGCCTCGCCATCAACGCGGCGTTTCCAGCGAGCCGGGCCTGTATTTCGTCGGCTTGCCCTGGCTGTCACGTCGAGGCTCGGCGTTCATCTGGGGTGTCTGGCATGACGCCCGGCACATTGCCGACCACATCGTGAAGCAACGCATTTACCTCGCCTACCAAGATGCCGCCCAGCGCCAGGCCCCGGCCCTCGGCAGTGATTCGCACCGTTCGAAAACCAGTCTCTCGGGAGTCCGCTGATGCCTACTCACACACGTATTCGCATGTTCAACACCAAGGACACCTACCCGAACCAGACGCTGGACAACGACCTGTGCCAGGCCGTGCGCGCCGGCAACACCGTCTACGTGCGCGGCCAGGTCGGCACTGACTTCAACGGTCAACTGGTGGGCCTTGGCGATCCCCGTGCCCAGGCCGAGCAGGCCATGCGCAACGTCAAGCAATTGCTGGAAGAGGCCGGCAGCGACCTGAGCCACATCGTCAAGACCACGACGTACCTGATCGATCCGCGTTATCGCGAGCCGGTGTACCAGGAGGTCGGCAAGTGGCTCAAGGGCGTGTTTCCGATTTCCACCGGGTTGGTGGTCAGCGCCTTGGGCCAGCCACAGTGGCTGATGGAAATCGACGTGATCGCGGTGATCCCTGAATAAGGAGCGGAGCATGACCTTTTCCATCGTTGGACGCTGTGCCGAAACCGGCCAGTTGGGCATCGCCATCAGCTCCTCGAGCATTGCCGTCGGCGCCCGGTGCCCCTGGTTGCGGGCGGGGGTCGGCGCGGTGTCGAGTCAGAACATTACCCTGCCGGCCCTGGGGCCGCAGGTGCTCGATGAACTGGCCGGTGGCCAGGTGGCGCAAGCGGCGCTGGAGCGGATCCTGGGGCGCAACGGCTACAGCCAATACCGCCAGGTGGCGGTAATCGATGCCGAGGGCCGCACGGCGATGTTCAGCGGCGAACATACCTTGGGCACTCACAACGCCGTGGCCGGTGAGCAATGCGTGGCGGCCGGCAATCTATTGGCCAACGCTGCGGTGATCGAGGCCATGGTCACCGCCTTCGAGCAGGGCGGTGGCTGCCTTGCATCACGCTTGATGAGTGCGTTACAGGCCGGGCAGGCGGCGGGCGGGGAGGCTGGGGCGGTGCATTCGGCAGCGTTGTCGGTGGTCGATGACCTGACGTGGCCCGTCGTCGATTTGCGGGTGGACTGGGCCGAGGAAAACCCCATCGGCGAGTTGGAAAAGCTCTGGCTCGCCTATCAGCCGCAACTGCAGGATTACCTGACCCGCGCGCTCAACCCGACCCTGGCGCCGAGTTATGGAGTGCCGGGTGATGAGTGAGCTGCGCAGCCGGGCGTTGCTCGAACGGTTGGTTGGCTTTGCCACGGTCAGCCGCGATTCGAACCTGGCCTTGATCGAGTTCGTGCGCGACTACTTGCAAGGGCTGGGCGTGGATAGCGAGCTGATCTACAACGCCGAGGGAACCAAGGCGAACTTGCTGGCGAGCATTGGCCCGTCGGTGCCCGGTGGCGTGGTGTTGTCCGGGCACACCGATGTGGTGCCGGTGGACGGGCAGGCCTGGACGGTCGATCCGTTCCGACTGACCGAGATAGACGGCAACTGGTTCGGGCGCGGTACGGCGGACATGAAGGGATATCTGGCTTCGGTGCTGGCGGCGGTGCCGATGTTTCTGTCCAGCCCGCTGAGCCGGCCGGTGCACCTGGCGTTTTCCTATGACGAAGAGGTCGGTTGCCTGGGCGTGCGCAGCCTGTTGGAGGTGTTGTCACAACGCATCCCTCAACCGGCCTTGTGCCTGATCGGCGAACCCACCCAACTCCAACCGGTGTTGGGGCACAAAGGCAAGTTGGCGATGCGTTGCCATGTTCGAGGCGCGGCCTGCCATTCGGCCTATGCACCTTACGGTGTCAACGCCATCGAGCAGGCCGCGCGCCTGATGGGGCGACTGGGCGAGATCGGTGCAGAACTGGCCGAGCCGTCACGGCACGACCCGCGCTTTGACCCGGCGTTTTCCACGGTGCAGGTCGGCGTGATCCAGGGCGGTACGGCATTGAACATTGTCCCGGCCGATTGCCGTTTCGACTTCGAAGTGCGCGCCTTGCCGGATTTCAATCCGCACGTGGTGGTCGAGCAATTGCAAGGTTATGCGCAACAGACCCTGCTGCCGGCGATGCAGGCGGTGGCGGGGGATACGGCGATCCGTTTCGAGCCGCTGTCGGCCTACCCGGGCCTGGCCACTTCGCCTGAAAGCGCGGCCGCCCAACTGGTTGCGCGACTGTGCGGCAGCGACGCTTTCAGCACCGTCGCCTTTGGCACCGAAGGCGGCCTGTTTCACCAGGCCGGCGTGCCGACGGTGGTCTGTGGCCCCGGCAGCATGGACCAGGGGCACAAGCCCGACGAGTACGTGAGCGTTGAACAAATGGCTGCCTGCGATCGCTTGATGGATCGGTTGGCGAGCTATCTCAGTGAACCCAATGGTCCGTGACCAGGAGATGCCGAGGTGAACGATTTCCGTTGCAGGAAAATGCTGGCGGCCCGTCATGCCGCCATCAACGAATGGGCCGACCAGAGCCTTATTGCTGTAGACCACACCGCCCGCGCTTACGGCCACCCTTGAGTCCCGTCGCCGGCTCGTGCGGGCGAGCCGGCATTTTCGAGGAACCGCTCCATGTCCAGATCCTTGCGTTGCAATATTGCGTGTGCATTGGCGTTGTTGAGTTCCAGCGTCATGGCCGCGCCCCAGAGCTTGACCGTGATTTCCTTTGGCGGTGCCACCAAGCAGGCCCAGGACAAGGCCTACTTCCAACCCTTCAACGCCAGCGGTGCAGGAAGCATTGTGGCCGGCGAATACAACGGTGAGCTGTCGAAGATCAAGGCGATGGTCGCGGCCGGTCACACCAGTTGGGACGTGGTCGAAGTGGAAAGCCCGGAGCTGTTGCGGGGCTGTGAGGAAGGCTTGTTCGAAAAGCTCGACCTGACAGGCCTTGGCGACCCGGCGAACTATGTGCCGGGTGCGCTCAATGAGTGTGGTGTCGCCACCTATGTGTGGTCGATGGTCCTGGCCTATGACCAGACCAAGCTCGCCAAGGCACCCAGGTCCTGGGCGGATTTCTGGAACGTCGCCGAGTACCCGGGCAAGCGCGGCCTGCGCAAGGGGGCCAAGTACACCCTGGAGATCGCCTTGCTGGCCGATGGGGTCAAGTCCCAGGACTTGTACAAGGTGTTGAACACTCCCCAAGGCGTATCCCGGGCCTTCGCCAAACTGGACCAGATCAAGCCGAACATCCAGTGGTGGGAGGCCGGCGCGCAACCGGCGCAATGGCTGGTGGCGGGGGACGTGGCGATGAGTGCGGCCTACAACGGGCGTATCGCGTCGGCGCAGAAGGAAGGCATGAAGTTGAGCATTGTCTGGCCCCAGAGCCTGTACGACCCGGAGTACTGGGCCGTGGTCAAGGGCACCCCGAACAAGGCCCTGGCCGAGCAGTTCATTGCCTTTGCCAGCCAGCCGCAGGCCCAGAAGGTATTTTCGGAAAACATCCCTTATGGGCCGGTGCACCGCAAGACACTGGCGTTGTTGCCGACGGCGGTACAGGAACAGTTGCCCACCGCCGAGGCCAACCTGGCTGAAGCCCAAGCCGTGGACGCGGAATTCTGGGTCGATCATGGCGAGGAACTGGAACAACGGTTCAATGCCTGGGCGGCTCGCTAAACAGCGAACCGCGCTTTTGACGAGCCCCGCTTTGTGTATGGCTGGAGAGTGGGTGGGGCATTCAAACCCCATTCACTTGCAAAGACCGACCTGTGGCGAACACAGCCTTTTTGTGGCGAGGGAGCTTGCTCCCGCTGGGCTGCGTAGCAGCCCCAACGCGTTCACCGCGGTGTGCCAGGTTGATTGGGTCAGCTTGTTTTGGGGGCGCTTCGCACCCCAGCGGGAGCAAGCTCCCTCGCCACAGGGTCTGGTGTTTGACTGGGCGGTGGTGTGGGTTATTCAAAATCCATTATTGGCGACCACCAACCTTTGGCGAACCCCATTTTTTTGTGGCGAGGGAGCTTGCTCCCGCTGGGCTGCGCAGCAGCCCCAACGCGTTCACCGCGGTGTGCCAGGTTGATTGGGGCAGCTTGTTTTGGGGCCGCTTCGCACCCCAGCGGGAGCAAGCTCCCTCGCCACAGGGTCTGGTGTTTGACTGGGCGGTGGTGTGGGGCATTCAAACCCCATTCACTTGCAAAGACCGAGCCTGTGGCGAACACAGCCTTTTTGTGGCGAGGGGATTTATCCCCGTTGGGGCGCGAAGCGGCCCTAAAAGCTGACAACCTGGTGTATTAGACAGATTGGGTTGAGTGCTTAAGGGGGCTGCTGCGCAGCCCAACGGGGATAAATCCCCTCGCCACAAGGATTAATGTCTGGCGGGGTGGTGGCATGGGCATCAGGCCAGCCATTGCTTGAACTGTTCTTTGCAGTAATCCACGAACAATTGGGCCGGTTTGGTCAGGTGGGTGCGCTTGAGCCAGCCGGCCACCAGCGCCGAACCGGTCACGTCCTCGGCGATGTCGACGCACACCAGGTGCTGCCCGTCGTAGGTGCAGGTGGAGTGCGGGCGGGTCACCAGTACGGCGAAGCCGAAGGACTGGCCGACCATGCCTCGGACCATCTCGATGGACGGCGAGCTGAACACAATGTTGGGCGTCAGGCCCAGCTCTTCGAAGATGCTCACGAAGTAGGTGCGACTGGGCTGTACGTCCAGCAGGATCATCGGTTCGAGGGCCAGGTCACGCAGCGACACCTGGGCCTGATCGGCGAAGCGATGGCCCGCCGGCAACAGCGCATAGGGGCGTTGCGGTGCCGTCAGTGCTTCGGTCTCGATGGTGCTGTCGAGGTCGTGTTCATAGAAGATCGCCAGGTCGAAACGCCCCCCCGTCAGGCCCTGTACCAGCTCCTGTTGTTCGCCATCCTGTACGCGAATTTCCACCCCGGGAAAGCGCTCGCGGAAACCGGCGATCAGCCGCGGCAGGTAGAGCGGGGCGACGGTTTCGAAGCAGCCGATGTCGATCTGCCCGCTGACCACGTCGTTGTCGGCCAGCGCGTTCTGCTCGAACTCCCGGGCCATGCGCAACAGCTCCTGGGCCTTGCGGTAGAAACGCGCGCCACCGGGCGTCAACGATACGCCCTGGGCGTGATGACGAATGAGCAGTTGCACGCCGAAACTGTCTTCCAAGCCCTTGATGGCGGTGGCGATCGACGGTTGGGCGATGTACAGCTTGCGGGACGCTTCAGCGACGCTGCCACATTCGACGGTGGTGACGAAGTACTTCAGCTGACGCAAGGAATAGGACGCCACGGCACACCTCGATCCGGATGATTTCTGCCTACCTTACCTTGTGCACAAGGCGTAAGGGGCGGGCATTGCTACGGATTTTGCTGGGCAGTGACGATATTCAACCTGGCTTGGGGACGTGCGCCTAAAAAAAAACGCCTGCCCAAGTATCGTTGGCAGGCGTCCGGGAAAGACCGGCGCAGAAAGGAGGGACTGGCCGGGGTCGGATACGGGACTCAGGCTACCGGAATCGATGGATCGGCCGCGGCCAGGGCGGTCGCGCGATCAGCCGCTGGCGGATAGATCCACACGGTGTTGATCTGGGTCTTGAGCTCCTTGGCTTCTTGCCCGACCAATTTGAGTTGGCGATCCCAGCCTTCGGTATACACCGCGCCCCAGGCACCGAGGTCCAGGCAGGTCACGTACTTGGGTTGGCTGTAGGCCATCGGCGCGACGCCCAGCAAGTCGGCCGCGACGTTATTGCCGGCATAGCGGCCCAGGGCGATGGCGTGCTGGCAGGACATCGCGGCGTAGTTGCCCAGGGTGTCGGTGGCGGCGTAGGCCACGTCACCGGTGGCAAATATGTCGTTCTGGCCCAGGACTTTCAGGTTGGCATCGACGTGCAGGCGACCCTGGCGATCACGGGTGCCGGGAACCTGCTGGGTCAGCGGACTGGCGCGGAACCCCACGGTCCAGATCACGGTATGGGACTCGATACGCTGGCCGCTCGACAGGGTAACGCCACCGGCATCCACCGACTCGACCGAGGCGTTGAGGACCCATTCGATACCCAGGTGCTCGGACGCTTCGACAATGGACGGGCGAATACCGTCGCCCAACGCTGCGCCGATCTGCGGTCCGCGATCCACCACGATGACACGGATGTCCGCGTCATCGCCGAGGACAGCGCGCAGGCGTGCGGGCATTTCGGTGGCGGTTTCGATCCCGGTAAAGCCGCCGCCAGCCACCACCACCGTGTTGCGGGCCGGGCTGTCTGGCAGATTTTTCAAGGATTTGAGGTGGGCCTCGAGACGGGTGGCCTGTTCGATTTCATCAACGTCGAAGGCGTGCTCGATCATGCCTTCGAGGTCAGGGCGAACCAGTTGGCTGCCCGCCGCGAGCACCAGGCGGTCGTAGCCCAGGGTGCCCTGGGTGCCGAACACATCCACGTAGCCAACCCGCTTATTGTCGACATCGATACTGCTCGCCGAGCCTTGGACGAATTTCACGCCCACCGCGTCGAACAGGTCACCCAGCGGTGCGGCCATGGTATGAACGTCTGGCTCGTAGAAGCGAGGTCGGATGCGCAGTTCAGCCTGGGGGGCCAGGACGCTGATCTGCACGTCATTGCGATCGTGTTGGTCCAGTAGGCGGGCGGCGCTCAATGCGCTCCAGACTCCGCCGAAACCTGCGCCAACAACCAGAATATGTTGTTTCATGATGAGCTCCCGAAGACAAAATCGATACGTTGATTTGTTTAACTGTTTCAGCGTGACCGTGTCGCGAACTACTCCAAAAATGCCGAGCTTCAATGAATTGATATCGAGCACATTCAGTTTCGGTTCGCTGTGGGAAAGCTTATTGGCAGGACCTGTGTTTAACACTTCTACATAAGGTCATCGGGGCTATGCCTGGGTAGGGGTGATCTATACGAAGGTATGAAGGGGCGCAGTGGTCAAGCAGACCGGGTGAGTACCGACTCGATGCAGGCGATCAACTCAGCGCAGTCAAAGGGTTTCGGGAAAAATGCCACTGGCTTGGGTGCAGCAACGCTGACACGAGGGGGGACGCCGGGATATCCAGTGATGAAGATGATCGGGATAAGAATGCCCAGGGTCGCCAATCGATCGTACATTTGAATACCGGTCATGCCGGGCATTTGAACATCCGATATCAGGCACGCCGTGCTTTCAAGTTCACCAAAAGATAGAAAATCCAAGGCGCTGGCGTATGTTTTAACTTGGTAACCATGGGAACGTAACAAGCCATCCAATGCAATTCGAACTGACTCATCGTCATCAATGATTGAAATAATTGCCGTGTTGGACATGTCGATACCTGGAGGTGATATCAGGTAGCCATAAAGGCGCCCGTGTCACTGCAAGATACGCCGTCCGATGGTTCCGCCAAGTATACGTGGGTATGAACTTTCTAATGCTTGCCGCGCAGTTCCAACACCTGGGCCATGCGCACCAGATCGGCGAACGAGCGCGCGCACATCTTGCGCATGGCCTGGCCGCGGTGAATTTTTACGGTGATTTCACTCAAGCCCAGTTCCCCAGCGATCTGCTTGTTCATCAGGCCCGACACCGCCAGCGCCATGACCTGCTGTTCCCGGGGCGTCAAGGTGGCGTGGCGCTCAAACACTTGCTGATGGCCGCGTTCGGACTCGCGCCGCTGGCGGTCCTGGTGATGGGCGGCGGTCACGGCGTCGATCAGGTCTTGTTCGCGGAACGGTTTGGCGAGGAAGTCCACGGCACCGGCTTTCATCGCCCGCACGGTCATGGCGATGTCACCGTGACCGGTCATGAACACGATCGGCAATTGAACATTGGCGGCGGCCAGCTGCCGTTGGCAATCCAGGCCGCTGGTACCTTGCAGCCGGACATCCAGCACCAGGCAACTGGGCACGTCTGGCCTGGGATGGCCCATGAACTGCGCGACCGAACCGAACAGATGGACCTGCAGGCCGATGGAGCGCAGCAGGCTACCAAGGGATTGGCGCAGCGGTGCGTCGTCGTCAACGATATAGACGATGGGGTCGTTGTCGATGACCGGGCTCGTTATGGCGTTCATTGGCTGCTTGCCGACAGAGCGGTGCAAGTGAGCCGCGGCAGCGCGAACCTGAACGAGGTGCCTTGGTCGGCCTCGCTGGTCGCCCAGATCCTGCCGTCATGGAAGTCGATGATGGAGCGGCAGATGGAGAGGCCCATGCCCAGGCCGTTTTCCTTGGTGGTAAAAAACGCATTGAACAATGACGGCAGGACCTCGGGCGCAATGCCGGTTCCGTGGTCGGTCACCTCCAGCAGCACTTCGTCATTCTCCGTCCAGGTGCTTATGTGCAGAGTTCGTTCGTGGACCTTGACCCCATCCATGGCGTGGCAGGCATTGATGATCAGGTTGATGATCACTTGCTGCAGTTGTACCCGGTCCGCGCTGATCCGGCCATCGGGCGCTGCCAGGTCCACCTTCGTCCGGACTTTATGATGCGCCAGTTGCTGCTGGACCAGGTTCAGGGTCTCGCGAACGATGTCGTCCAGTCTCTCGGGTTGGCGCAACGGATCGCACTTGCGCGACAGCGCCCTGATACCGCTGATGACCTCGCTGGCGCGACAGCCGTTGGCGACGATCCGATCGAGACAATCCAAGGCTTCCCCAAGGTCCGGCTCGGGACGTTCGAGCCACCGGCGGCAGGCCTCGCCGCTGCTGGTGATGGCCGTCAGCGGCTGGTTGACCTCGTGGGCAATGGACGCGGCCATTTCCCCCAGGGAGGTCAAGCGCGTGACGTGGGCCAGTTGGCTCTGGGCGCGGAACAGCGCTTCTTCGGCCTGCTTGCTGGCCGTCACGTCCATGAGTGCGCCGAGGTACTGGCATCGGCCGTGCTGGAGCAACAGGGGGCTGGCGATCATGTGGATGTGCTTGATGCGTCCATCCGGCATCAGCAGGCGTAGCTTGACCTCGATCTGCGGTTCGCCAGCGGCGGCCTGTAGGAAAACCCCACGAGCCAACTCCAGGTCTTCAGGGTGGGTGCGCTCGAGCATCATCGACACTGTCGGTGTCTTGTTGGGCGAGTACTCGAAGATCCTTGCCGACTCTAGCGACCAGGACAGCGCTTGCCGATCACCGCGAAAGCCCACGCTGCCTGTCTGGCTCAGGCGCTGGGCGCCGATCAGGTAGGCCTCGTTGTGCCGTAGATTGTCGCAAGCCCGCTTGCTGCGCAGGGCCAGGAAGGCGATCGCCGACAATGCGGTCAGGCAGCGGAAGAAGCCGGTGGTCGATTCCCAGCGGTGATAGCCGCCGTTGTACAAGAACATCGCGGTGAGCAGGCCCATGCACATCAGCGCGACGGTGATCACCAGGTTGATGGAAAACAGGTTGGCTGCCATTAACAACAAGGTGATGTACAGCAGGGTCGGGGCCAGGTCGGAATGGGTTTCGGAATTGATGATGAAAATCCCGCAGGCCACCACCAGGCCCACCGCCCAGCCCAGGGCATTGACCAGTGGGTGGGTGCTGATGCCCATCGACGGCCGAGACCCACCCTGGCTTGGCGTGTATCGCAGGCTGTCATAGACATGCTTGAGCATCGCGGAGGGTAGGGGCACGCTGGCAGACCTTCTGTTATTACATGGTCTCGCTCTGGGATGTCGGGGGCAGAGCATCGACTCGTATCTTACGAAGCGCGGCTTTGCCTGAGGTAGGACATATAACCCTGAAATCCCGCCAGGCCGTGACAAAGAGGGGGCCGCTGCGCGGCCCAGCGGGAGCAAGCTCCCTCGCCACAAAGTGCACTGTTCGCCACAGGTTGGGGGCGCAAATAATGGGATTTGAACAATCCACGCCATCGGCCAACAAAACACAAACCTGTGGCGAGGGAGCTTGCTCCCGCTGGGGTGCGAAGCACCCCCAATCCAAGCGGACTGGATCAACCTGGCACACCGCGTTGACAGTGTTGGGGCTGCTGCGCAGCCCAGCGGGAGCAAGCTCCCTCGCCACAAAGGCAGGGGGCGTCCGGCGTGGGTGTATACCGAAGTATCGATGGCATGGCCCAAAGGGTGAGACGAGTGTCCCCACGTACAACAGACCGGGTGCGCCGCGGGGATTACGCTTTCAACACCTCGTCGCCGTAGGCCTTGATGGAGGACGCAGGCGATGAACGTGTCCACTCCTGACTCAATGGCCTGGTGCCTGGGGCGACGACTATGATGAACAGAAATGACCTGCGTCGTGCTGACATCAACCTGCTGGTGGTCTTCGAAACCATGATGCACGAGCGAAACGTGACCCGCGTCAGCGAAAAGCTGTTTCTCGGTCAGCCAACGATCAGCAGCGCCCTGGCGCGGCTGCGGTTGATGTTCGATGACCCCTTGTTCATCCGTTCCGGACGGTTGATGGAGCCGACTTCCCGGGCGCAGGAAATCTTCTCCAATCTGTCACCGGCCCTGGACGGCATCGCCGCTGCCTTGAGCCGTTGCCAGGCATTCGAGCCGGCCACCAGCGAGGCGACCTTCCATGTCGGCCTTTGCGATGACGTCGAGTACGCGTTGCTGCCGGAGCTGTTGCGCCGCCTGCGGGTCGAGGCACCAGGCACCACCTTGGTGGTGCGCCGGGCCGATCAATGGCAGGTATCCCAACTGTTGGCCAGCGGCGAGATTTCCCTGGGCATCAGCCCGACCCTGGAACTGCCGGCCAATGCCCGGCGCAAGACACTGCGGCCAATTCGGCCGACGCTGTTGCGCGCCGACTCGCAGCCCGGCGAACTGACCTTGGACGAATTCTGCCGTCGGCCCCACGCCGTCGTGTCGTCCATGGGCAATGTCATCGATGATTCGGACCGCGCGTTATGCCTGATGGGCCGCCAGCGCCGAGTGGTCTTGACCGTGCCGCAGTTCAGCGCCTTGCCCATGCTGTTGGCCGAGAGCGATATGATCGCCATCGTGCCGGATTACGTTGCCCAGGCCATGGCTGTGACGACCGGCATGCGCGCGCAAGCGGCCCCCATCTGCTTGCCCCAGCACGCGCTTTCCATGGTCTGGCGCGGCGCCTCGCACAATGATCCGGGGGAGCGTTGGTTGCGTTCCCGTTGCAGCGCGCTCCTGGCCGAGCAGGGCGAGTCGCAGGAGGGATCCAGGCAAGTGGCCTGACAGGACGACGCCGCAGGGCTCGCGCTCAGCGGGAAAACCGGTTGCGATACTCCCGGGGCGAAATCGACAGGTGGCGCTGGAACGTGTGGCGCATTCGTTCCTCGTCCCCGAAGCCGCAGGCGCGGGCAATCTGGTCGATGTTTCGCTGGGAGTCTTCGAGCATTCGACGCGCGGCTTCAAGGCGGAACATTTCCACGGCTTTGGCCGGGGTTCGCCCGGTGTGGCGTTTGTAGACCCGGGCAAAATTGCGTGGGCTCATCCTGGCTTGGCGGGCCAACCGCTCGACGGTGAGGTCATTGTCGTCCAGGTGTTCGGAGATCCAGACGTGCAACTCGTCGAACCCGGCGCTCTCCTGCATCTGCAATTGCAACAGTTGGCTGAACTGCGCCTGCCCGCCGGGGCGCTTGAGAAACACCACCAGCTCACGGGCCACCTGCAAGGCCACGTCGCGACCGCAGTCGGCTTCGACCAATGCCAGGGCCATGTCGATGCCGGCGCTGACCCCGGCCGAGGTCCACACGTTGCCCTGCTGGATGAAGATCGCATCGAGGTCCACTTCGATCGACGGGAACCCACTCTTGAGCATCTCGCACATGGCCCAATGGGTGGCGGCCCGGCGTCCGTCCAACAACCCGGCCTGGGCCATGAGGAAGGTGCCACTGCACACCGATGCGGTGCGCCTGGCCTGGGCCGAAGCATCGCGCAGCCATTGCACCAGGTCGACACAGTCGATCATTGCCTGCCGTATGTCCGGTGCACCGGGGACGATCAGGGTGTCGATGAGCGTCCCATCAAGTTCATGCAGGGCACGGGTGTCCACGACCAGGCCCTCGGCGCTTTGCATCAACCCGCCTGCCAGGCTGGCGGTGTGCATGGCGTAGCCGGGCAGGCCGCGTTCGGTCATGGCTTTGGTGGCGGCCCAGAACACGGTCTGGGCGCCGGTCAGGTCCAGCAGGCCCATCTGCGGGTAGGCGAGGAATACTAAAGTGCGCGGTTGGCAAATGGACTCGGCGACGATGCCGATATCCAGGGTCATTTCGTTCATGATCGCTTCGCGCTGGATTTTTGTCAGGAGAGGTGAAGGAGTCTATCCGTTTTCGGCACAATTGAACGAGTGGCCTGCCAGGCGGAATGGAACTTGCCTGGGTTTGATCCATAAGCCCTGGAATCATCAAAGGTCGGGTCAATGAACAATGACAACATGGCGCAGCCCGTGGTCTCGTCGGATGGGTTGCCGATGCTGCCGATCAATCGGTTTCGCACCACGGACATCGACGAGCACGCCCGGAACATGGGCGGTTGGCAGGTTTGCTATGACCAGTTGACCCCCGGGCGCTTCGACGGTGAATTGATCGAGTTCCGCTCGGAGTGGATGCAGCTGGTGCGCGACCGCTCTAACCAGGCCCTGACCAAGCAAGGCATGGCCTGGGAGGGGTCCATCACTTTCAGCGTGCCACTGAGTGCGGACGGGCCGGTCTTTTGCTCCGGGCACCCGATTGTCGAGTCCAGCCTGTTGGTTGCCCGTGGCCATAACCTGCCTGAGCTGCGCACGCCTCAACATCTGGACCTGCTCGGTGTCGCCATCGACGAGCAGGCGTTGGAGCATGTGCTGGAACGACAGGGCAGTCGCTTTCGAATTACCGATCTTCCCAAGTGTTACCGTCTCGGCAACTCGACGTTGCCCGCCGAGCTTACGGCGTTGTTCGATGAGCTTGAAGGCGGCGAGCAGGGGCGTGACTCGTTACTGGGTTACGAGTCGATCCGCCGTGGCCTGCGTGACACGGTGATGCTGCACATACTGGAACTGGTGGCACCGGATGAGGCGCCGCCGCTCAACCCCACGGCGCGCAAGCGCATGGTCGACCGCGCTCGGGAATATGCCTTGACCCATGTCGATGAGCCGCTGTCGATCCTCGACCTGTGCAACCACATCGGTGCCAGCCGGCGAAAACTGCAGTATTGCTTCCAGGAGACGCTGGGCATCAACCCCGTGGCCTATTTGCGGGCGTTGCGCCTCAATGCCGTGCGTCGTGAACTGCGCAGCGGCGGCCATGCCCAAGGTGTACAGGAGGTGGCGGCACGCTGGGGCTTCTGGCATTTGAGCCGGTTTTCCAGCGACTATCGAGTGCTGTTCGGCGAGACACCTTCACAAACCCTGCGTCGCACGCATCTGTGCTGAAAACGGATAACGGCTGACTGGCCGGCTCCCTAGGATGACCCCTACACCACATGGTCGGGAGGGGCATTCGATGAATCAGAAGAATAAAACCAACGTCTTGCGCTGTACTGGGTTAACCCTGGGATTGATCGCTGTCTGTAGCGCTGCCCATGGCACCGAAAACGGTGCGCCGACCACGGCGTTCGGGGTCTACGACTTCGGCGCGGGGATGATGCCGCCGGCCACGCCCTTTGGCACCGTCGGCCTGCGCACCGCGTTCTACTCGGCCAACGTGCAGAAGGATCGTCACGGTAAGTCCGTGGACAACAATTTGTCCCTGGATATCTTGTCCCTCGGCGTCGCCTACATGCACATGACCGATTACACCGTGCTGGGCGCCAAGTACGGCTTCGGCGCCGTCGTGCCGTTCTTCCAGATGGACGCCTCGGTGCGGGTGCAGACACCCATCGGCCCGCTGGACCTGGAAGCCGATCCGTTCCGCATGGCCGATATACAGGTGCTGCCGGTGATCCTGCAGTGGACCTTGTCGCCGAACCTGTTCGTCAACGCCCAGTTCCAGATCCAGGCCCCCACGGGCGACTACGACAAGGATCGCTTGATCTCACCGGGTCTCAACCACTGGACCTTCTCACCGATCCTCAACGCCACGTACATCTCCGACAGCGGTTTCGAGGTGTCTTCGAGCTTCGAAGCCGACATCAATACGCGCAACCACGCCACCGACTACAAGAATGGCGTCGAGTACCGTCACGAGTTCGCCGTGGGCCAACACGTCGGCCCATGGACCGTCGGCGTGGGCGGTTTTTACTACCGGCAATTCACCGACGACGATGCGCCGGGCCTGGAAGCGGGCAATCGCGCCCGGGTGTTGGCGGTCGGGCCGGCGGTGAGCTACTTCAAGCCCGGCATACCCCCGGTGTGGCTGCACGTCTACAAGGAGCTCGATGCGCGAAACCGCGCCGAGGGCTACACCACGGCGCTGCGTATTTCTCACAGTTTCTAAAAGAGGCTCGCCATGAACCAGTCAAATTCCGTTTCACCGGCGGCCACTCCGTCGCGCCAGGCCGGTTGGCGCGAAGGCGGGGTGCTGATGCTGGGCAGCAGCCTGACGATCATGGGCGCGGTGATGGTCACGCCCATCCTGCCCAGGTTGGGCGCCGAATTCGGCCCCTTGGAACCGCGGGCCGATCTGCTGGTGCCGTTGGCGATCACCGGCCCGGCCCTGGCGATTGCCGTGTGCGCGCCTTTGGCGGGCTGGTTGGCCGACCGGGTCGGGCGCAAGGCCTTGCTGGTGATTGCCACGGTGCTCTACGCCTTGCTCGGCGCGTTGCCGGCCATGCTCGAGAGCCTGCCTTCGATTGTGGGGGCGCGGCTGTTGTTCGGCTGCACGGAGGCGGCGGTGATGACCTGCTGCGCGACGCTGATCGCCGACTATTGGCAGGGTGAGGAGCGGCTGCGCTACGTCAATCGCCAGGTGGTGACCATCGGCCTGGTGGGCGCGCTGTTTTTCGTGGTGGGCGGTGTGCTCGGCGAGCATTCGTGGCGCGCGCCGTTCCTGCTGTATCTGCTGCCGTTGCTGCTGGTGCCGGCGATGCTGAGAGTGCTCTGGGAACCGCCGGTGGCGAAGCCGCAACTGACCGAGCCGCGCGTCGACGCGTCGGGGCCGGCCAAGGTTGCCGTGCTGCCACTGCTGGCCGGCTACCTGATGATCCTGGGCGGCATGGTCCTGACGTTCGTCATGCCGATCCAGGCGCCGACGCTGTTGGTCAGCCTGGGCATCACCTCCAGCACCATGATTGGCCTGGCCGCGGGACTGAGCCTGCTGGCGACCTTGGGTGGTTCGCTGATGTGGCCGTTGCTGCGCCGGCGTTTCGGCATTGCCGGTTGCAACGCGCTGCTGCTCGGCCTGATGGGGTTGGGGCTGTGGCTGCTGATGCGCGGGCAAAGCTACAACGACGTGCTGGTGGCGGTGTTCGTCCAGGGCCTGGGGGCGGGGTTGCTGGTGCCCAACGTGATGGCGCCGGTGATGAATGCCTTGACCGCCAGCACCCGCGGCCGGGGCATGGGCGGGTTTACCTCGTGCCTGTACATCGGCCAATTCGTCAGTCCGCTGGTGGTGGCCTTGGTAATTGTCTTCGCCGGCGACCTGCGTCACGCCATCCAGTGGCTGGCCCTGAGCAGTTTTGCCTTGGCGCTGCTCTGGGTCGTTGTCGGCCTGCGGAGAAGGGCTCAGGGACAAGCAAGCACCGTCGGCTCACATCAATCGTCGTGACATAAGGAACCTGAAACATGGGTATGCAAGACATTCACCAACTGATGGACAGTGAAGATGCCACGGCGCTGGCCGAGTGGGTCAGGCGTGGCGAAGTCCAGCCCGGCGAACTGCTGGAAACCGCCATCGAGCGCCTGGAACGGGTCGAGCCACAGCTCAATGCGGTGGCCGAGCGCTTGTACGATTCGGCCCGGCAGGCGGCGCGCACGCCACAGGTTGGCCAAGGCCTGCTGGCCGGTGTGCCGACCTTGATCAAGGATCTGTTCTCGCCGGTGCTTGGCGCGGCGATGACCAACGGTTCGCGCGCGCTGGGCGACTGTCGGGCGGATTTCGAATCGGAAGTCGTGACGCGTCTGCGCCGTGCCGGATGCCAGGTGATGGGCACCAGCACCTCGCCTGAGTTCGGCACGTCGTATTCCACCGAGTCCGCGCGCTTCGGTGCCACCCGCAACCCCTGGAGCCACGCACACAGTGCCGGTGGCTCCAGCGGCGGCGCTGCCGCGTTGGTGGCGGCCCGCGTGGTGCCGTTCGCCCATGGCAACGACGGCGGCGGTTCATTGCGCGTGCCGGCGTCCTGTTGTGGTGTGTTCGGGTTCAAGCCCAGCCGTGGCCTGATGCCGTCGGGGCCGGTAATGGGCGAGGGCTGGGCGGGGATGGGCACGCCGCATGCGATCACGCTGTCAGTACGCGACAGTGCGGCACTGCTGGATGCCACCGCCGGGATGGACCTGGGCGCGCCCTATGCCGCGCCGGTCCAGGCGTTGCCCTATGTGATGGCGGTGCAGGCGGATCCCAAGCCGCTGCGCATCGCCCTGGTCGAGCAGCTCGGGCCTTGGCCTACGTCACCACAGAGCCTTCAGGCAGTGGGCGAGGCCGCGCGGTTGTGCGAGGCGTTGGGGCATCGTGTCGAACCGGTGAGCCTGCCGGTGGGGTTGCTGGAGTTTTTCGACCATGTATTCACCATCATTGGCGCCAGCTCTCGGCACTATGTCGACCTGCTGGGCCAGATGCGCGGGTTTGCCGTGCAGGCGGAAGAGCTGGAGGTGCGTACCCGGATTATCTTGCGGGACAAGGGCAACGTCAGCGGCGCCCAATATGCCGCGGCGGTGGGATGGATTCATGCCCTCGGCCGGCAGTTGGCGGTATTCATGCAGGATTACGACGTGATCCTGAGCCCGGTGCTGACCCGCGAGCCGGTGCGGATTGGCGAGCTGGACCTGCAGGATGTGTGCATGAGCCTGGACCAACTGATCGAGCGCTACCACAGTTATTCGCCATTCACTGCACTGTTCAATGCCAGCGGTCAACCGGCGATGTCGGTGCCCTTGTCCTGGAACGCCAATGGCTTGCCGATGGGCGCGCATTTTGCCGGGCGCTTTGGTGAAGAAAACACCTTGCTGGCCCTGGCCGCCCAACTGGAACGCGCCCAACCCTGGCGCGGCCGAGTGCCGCCGGTCAACGCCTGCGGGCGGTGAAACGGTGGGAGTGGCTTGCTATGGCGTTGGGGCAGTGGGCTCATCATTGACTGACCCTCCGCTATCGCGAGCAAGCTCAGCTCCCACAGGGGGGTGTGGTGGTCGCGAATGCCTTGGACGACTCAAAAAAACTGTGGGAGCGAGCCTGCTCGCGATAGCGTTGGGTCAGTTTGCACTGGAATGGATTATGCCGCTTCTGCCGCCATCGCCGCCTGGACGCTGGGCCGTGCCGCCATTCGGGCCATGAACGACGCCAGTACCGGCCAGTCGCCGATCGCGATGTTGAACAACGGCAACCAAGTCAAAACGGTGAATAGATACGCGTCGGCCAGGCCGAAGCGGCCCATCAGGTAATCCTGTTGCTCAAGGGCCTGGCTGAGGTAGTCCAGGCGCTTGAACAGTCTTGCCTTGAAGATTGCCTTGGTTGACTCGGCGATATCGGCATTGAACAGCGGGGCACAGCCGCTGTGGATCTCGGTGCTGATGAAGTTCAACCATTCCTGCAGACGAACTCGCTCCCAAGTGCCATTGGCCGGCGCAAGTGTATTTCCGGGGACCCGATCGGCCAGATACTGGACGATGGCGGGCCCCTCGGTCAGGACCTCACCGTTATCCAGCACCAAGGCGGCCACGTAACCCTTGGGGTTGATGCTAAGGAAGTCGCGGCCGTCGGCGGTGCGCTTGGTCTTGTTGTCGACCCGGATCAATTCAAAGGGCAAGCCCAATTCCCGCAACACGATGTGCGGGGACAACGAGCAGGTCAGGGGCGCGAAGTACAGTTCCATGGTTTCCTCAAGAATGGGGGATATGCCGGCAGAATCCGTGAAGGCCGGAACATTTTCAAAGGACATCTTCAGTGCTAGCGTATGACAAAATCTCATGAGCATGCGCCCCCATCATGGCCGACAAAATCCCATCCTTGAACGGCCTGAAAGCCTTCGAATCGGCAGCTCGACACATGAGTTTTACCAAGGCTGCCGAAGAGCTGAACGTCACCCAGACAGCGGTCAGTCATCAAATTCGCCGGCTCGAAGAGGAGCTGGGTGTGCGCTTGTTCTTGCGGCTCAAGGACGGTTTGGCCCTGACAAACGAAGGCCAGGCCTATTTCCCCGGCGTTCGTTCGGCCTTCCATGAGTTGCGCTATTGCACGGAGATGTTGCTGGAGAGCCGCAACAACAGTGTCTTGACGATCAGTACGCTGGTTTCATTTGCCTCCAAATGGCTGCTGCCGCGGCTGGCGTCGTTCCAGCAGGCGTGTCCCACTATCGATGTGCGCGTCACGGCGTCCACTGAACGGGTGGATTTGCGCAAGGGCGGCATCGATGCGGCCATCCGTTACGGTGTCGGCGACTGGAAGGGCGTGCGCGCCGACTGGCTGATGGCCGATGACATCTTCCCGGTGTGCAGCCCCAGGTTGCTGCAAGGTCCGACCGCGTTGCGGACCCCGGACGACCTGGCCCAGCACACGTTGTTGCAAATCAGCGGGGTGACCAGCGGCGATTGGAGCGCGTGGCTGAGCGCCGCCGGCCAACCCACAAAACTGGCCGAAGGCAGCCGGCTGACATTCGACCTGGCCATGATGGCCGTACAGGCAGCGGTGGACGGCCTGGGTGTGTGCATCGGTCGCTCAACCTATGTCGAGGATGACCTGAGGGCTGGACGACTGGTAGCACCCTTTGACCTGCGCTTGAGGTCCGACCTGGGCTTCTATTTCGTCACCCCCCATGAACTGGCCGATTCGCCAAAAGTGCAGGCCTTTAGAAGCTGGTTGATGGATTCGGTGGGTTTTGGCGCCGAAACATAATTACGCCGTACCGTTCAGCCCCCAGCCAACCCGCCGATATGAATAGAAGGTCCGGTCACTTTCAGGGTTCACCGAGGGTACGTCATGTTTAATAAAACACTAAAAAACGAACTGACGGCTAGGACGGCCGAATTGACAACCTACAAAGGACTGGTCGGCGCCCTTGAACGGTCGATGGCGGTTATCGAATTCAGTCCAGACGGCAAGGTGCTGCGGGCGAACGAGAACTTTCTGAAAACCATGGGCTACCGTGCGGAGCAAGTGACCAGCCTGTCCCATCGGGATTTCTGCACCCCGGCGCTGGCGGGCAGCGCCGAATACCGCGAATTCTGGAACCAGTTGCGCGCCGGTCAATTCGTGTCCGGCACGTTTCAGCGCCGCAGTGCTTCAGGCCAGAACGTGTGGCTGGAAGCCAGCTATAACCCGGTACTCGATGAACAAGGCCGCGTCGCGAAAGTGGTCAAGTACGCACTCGATGTGACTGTCAAAGTGGCCACTGAGGCCGAAACCCGTGGCCGGCTGGCTGCCCTCGACCGGGCCATGGCGGTGATCGAATTCGACCTGGGCGGCAACATCCTGACCGCCAACGACAACTTCATGAATGTGATGAATTACTCACTGGCTGAGCTCAAGGGCAAGCACCACCGGATGTTTTGTGAACCGAGCCTGGTGGGCAGCTCGGAGTACAGCGATTTCTGGCGTCGTCTTAACGCCGGTGAGTTTTTCAGCGGTCAATTCAAGCGCCTCGGCAAGAACGGCAGAGTCGTCTGGCTGGAAGCCAGCTACAACCCGGTCTACGACGCCGAAGGCAAGCTGTGCAAGATCGTGAAGTTCGCCAGTGACATCACCGAGCGGGTGGAGAAATTCGAAGAGGATTCGCGCGGCGCGTCCCGGGCTTACCACATCTCCGCCGAGACCGAGCGCGTGGCTGAACAGGGCGCTCTGGTGATCCATCAAACCGCCAAGGAAATGCGCGAAATCGCCGACAACATCGGCGCCTCCGCGCGCCTGGTTGGGCAACTGGGGGCGCGTTCGGAAGAGATCACCGCCATCGTCAACACCATTCGCGGCATTGCCGACCAGACCAACCTGCTGGCCCTCAATGCGGCCATCGAGGCGGCACGAGCCGGCGACCAGGGGAGGGGCTTCGCGGTGGTGGCCGACGAGGTCCGGCAACTGGCCGGGCGCACCAGTCGCTCCACGTCGGAGATTGCCGAAATGATCGGCATGATCCTCTCCGAAACCCGCGATGCCGTCGCGAGCATGAACGTCACCCATGAGGGCGCCTTGCGTGGCGTCACCCTGGCAGACCAGGCCGGATCGGTCATCGTGCAGATCCGGAACGGGACCACCGATGCCCTCGATGCGGTGAGTATGTTTGCGTCCAAGCTCGACGAGTCCGAGGTGATTCCCAAGACGGCTATCGGCTGGGTGGGTTGAGGTGAGCTGAGTCCACGCCCTTGCGATCCATGCGCTTGACGAGCTCGAGCAATACCGCTCGCAGCTCCGGCGGTCGCACGGGCTTGGCCAGCACCGAGATGTTCAGGCTGTGCAGCGATTGACGTATCCGCTCGATCTCATGCCCGGTGATGACCAACGCCGGGACTTGCCAGCCGCGCTGCTCGCGTATCGCGGCAATGCACTCGGCGCCCGAGACTTTCGTGCCCAGGTCGAAATCGGCGATGACAATGTCGCCATCGCTGGTCAGTCCCTCGCCGTCGCTGTGGGTTTCAACCTCGCAACCCCATTTCTCCAGAAGTGCCGACGTCGCCATCAGAACGTTGGCGTCGTCCTCTACCAAGCACACCCGTAATCCGTCCAGACGATGCTGGACGGGCGTCACCTTGGGCTCCATGGCCCTTGGCGCCGCCAGCTCCAGGCCGCTGATCGCCACCTGGGTGCCTTGGCCGACCTTGGAGCGGATGTGTATATCGACGTCGAGTATCTGGCTGATGCGCTTGACGATGGACAGGCCCAGGCCAAGGCCCTCGACATCCTTGTCTCGGACATGGCGCACGCGGTAGAACTCCTTGAACACTTCGGGCAAATGTTCGGCGGCGATGCCACGGCCCTTGTCGTAGATCACGACGGCCAGGCGCTTGCCCCGGCGCCGTACGCCAATCAACACCGGCTGGCCAGGCGCGTATTTGAGGGCGTTGGACAGCAGGTTCTGGACCATTGTGGTCAGCATGCCTGGATTGACGTTGACCCAATAAGGGCAGGTGCGCAGGCGCAGTTCGACCCCGGCCCAGCGAGCCGCCTCGGTGTTCTGCTTGACCACTTCTTGCAATAGAGTCCCTAAGTGAATGGTGTCGGCCTGCGGTACGAGCTTGCCGTGGTCCAGGGTGTAGATATCGAGGATCGAACGGAACAACTGCGAGACGGTGTGCAGCGAGCGGTCGATATTGTCCACTAGCCGCAGTTCTTCCATGCCCAGCCTAGCGTCACGCAGGCAGGCGGTGAACAGACCGATGGAGTGGATCGGTTGGCGCAGGTCGTGGCTGGCCTGGGCGAGGAAGCGCGACTTCTCCTGGTTCGCGGCAATCGCCTCTTCCGAAGCGATACGGGTACGGGTCAGCAGGATATGCGCATAGGCTGGCACCACGATGGTGGTGACGATCAGCATGAGGAACATGTAGGGCTGGGTACGCCAGAAGGGCTGAAGGCAGAAAATCACCACCAGGGTCGCCAGCGCGATAGCGGTTGCCAGCGCCAGGTAGCGCGAGCCGAAACGCATGCCATTACCCAAGGTTACCCAGAGCAGTGCTGCGTAGATCGGCAGTGCAGTTTCACCTCCCAGCACCATGGCGAACGCGATGCCTGTGTAGTCATGCAGCATCGTGAACAGGCGTCGCCAGAAGAAGTGTCCCGGCCAGCGCTTGATGATCATGCGCAGGAACACCGAGACGAAAATGAACGTGCCGATGTAAATAATGATGGGCACGTAGCTGGCGGCGTCTTCTGGATACAGGCCGGCCAGGATGCCGATATACACGAGCGCACAGGCGCTGACGGTCAGGCGTAACGTGGCTTGGTCGAATTCGCTGTTCTTTTCCACCGGCTTTGGCATCTCAAGACTTCTGATGCCTCCAAGCGTAGCCGCTAGCCTGGGTGAAAGTTGGGGACAGGCTGGACGCCGTCCCCAACGGATGGCGCCATTGCGTCAGTAGACCCTGTAGTACTTCACAACGTCGTCGACGAAATAGATGGTCAATACCGAACCCTGGGTCTGGCTTTGGCCTGTTTTCGTGCCGGTCACGCTGCTGACGTCGTTGGCCACGGTTTGTGCCTTCGCCAGTTGTGCCGAGGTTTCATACATCTTCAGGCTCGTTTCGGTCGACACGTACTTATGGGCCAGCTTCATGTACTTATCGAGGCCCTCATCATTCTTTTCATAGGTCCAGTTCGACTCGTTGCTGGTGCTGGTCGAATTGAGTTCCTCGTTGGTCGGCGCACCGAACATCTGCGTGATCTGGCCTTTTGTCGTCTTGCCCGGAATGATCGTTTGCTTGAGGTAGGTGACGTCGTATTTCTGGGTTCCCTGGTTCAGGGTGTTCATCAACTTACCCAAGTCCCCGGTGTTTGCACAGCCGTTGAGTACGCCCGCCAGCACGCACAGTGCCAATCCATTTCCAAGTGTTTTTCCATAGTTGAAGGACATAATGACTTTCCTTGAGTTGATGTCAGGACCCTTCCACTTCAATCGGGCAGACGGTGAAGTTGATCCAGCATTGCGCCGCCGATCGATTTATTTAATCCACGGGCTTGGCACGCCGTAACTTTTCAATAGGCACAGTGATACGGCACGGCGTCTGTATGGCGCGTTGGTATTGTTTTATGTTTGGCTGTTCGAGCCGCTTTTTTCAGAGCGTCTTCAGCTTAGGGGGAGAGTACGGAGCGAAGCTATAGTACAAGTGTGCTATGGCCTTGGCGGCGGGCAGGGGGGATAACGCTCAATGATTATTCACGACGTCATACCTTCACGTCTGCGGTTTGCCCAACCATCCGCCATCGCCTGGAACGTTGGGAAACTGCGCCGCAGCCGCTGAACGTGTGGGAACACCCAGGGATTTGAGCAGGCTTGAGACATGGATGCGTACCGTGAAGGGGGAAATGCCCAGCGCCCGGGCTATTTCCTTGTTGGTCTTGCCGGCGGCGATCAAACCAAGCACTTGTCGCTGACGAGCGGTCAGTTGCGAAAGTGCATCATCGAGGATGGCGTTTTCCGCCTGATACTTGACCACTACTTCGCCTTCGCGAATCGCCATGATGGCGTCGGCGATATCGGCGGGGTCGATATTCTTACCGATGAAACCGTCGGCACCCAGCGCCATGACCTGGGAAATAACATCCCTGTCATCCACCATCGAAACCACAATGATCGAGGTGCGTTTGAATTCATGACGCAACTGGCTTATGACCTGCAGCGATTTAATACCGGGGAAGCGCAAATCCAGCACCAAGGAGTCCACTTCGATGCCGGACCGCGCCAGAGCCAGCACTTCGTCCAGGTTGCCAGCTTGTTCTATGGTGGCCGTCGGCAGAAGCCGTTCAATGGTTCTTAACATACCTTCGCGAAACAAAGGATGGTCATCGGCCACAATAACTAGGCAGGTCATGCTTCAGATCCTTCTGACTTCAAGTTCGCGCATCGTAACCTAAACTGCCCCCTTGGGTTTCAAGTTTGAAACAACTTTCATGTTGGAATAATCCTTTGAATATGACGGAAAAGAATAGCGAGCTTGATCAGGCGACGTTGAGGTTGACGGTCGGTGCCTGCACCGCGCTCTACATCATTGTGGTGGCCTGTCTGGCCAGTGATTTCGAAACCTATGTACCGATCCTGTGGTACATGGCCTTTTTCTTTGGTGCCGCGGTCCCGCTGCGGATGGCGATCAAGCGTTGGCCCGGGCACTTTTTCCTGCGTCGTCTTTTTGCGATGACCCTGGATTACGCAAGTCTCGCCTTCGCCTTGATCGTGGGTGGGGAGGGCCTGCTACCGGTGTACGCTGCATTGCTCTGGGTCACGTTGGGCAATGGCATGCGTTTCGGCTCGCGCTACCTGGCGCTGGCAACCGCTATCGCCCTGGCGACCCTGGTGGTGATTTTCCTGCTCACGCCGTTCTGGCGTGGCCAGCCCTACCTGTTCCTGATGCTGATCGTCACCACCATTGTGGTGCCTGCCTACGCGCATATCCTGCTGACCCGTACCCGCATCGCTTCGGAAGAGGCGATTGCCGCGAACCAGGAAAAATCCCGCTTCCTGGCCCAGGCCAGCCATGACTTGCGCCAGCCGATTCACTCGATCGGTTTGTTTACCGCTTGCCTGCGCGATGCCCGGCTGGGGCAGGAAGAGTTGCGACTGGTAGACAATATCGACCGCTCGTTGCACATCGTGTCGCAGCTGTTTCGTTCGATCCTGGACATCTACACCCTCGATAACGGCCAACTTGAACCGCAGGCCGAACCCGTGCACCTGGGCAGGTTGCTCCAGGACGTGGTCAAGCAGAACACCGAAGCCGCCCGCTGGGCCGGTGTCGAGTTGCGCCTGCGGCCTTGTCGGCACTGGGTCAATGTCAACGCCGGGCTGTTGGCGACCATGGTGCAGAACCTGGTCTCCAATACCCTCAAATACGCCCCCGGCCAACCGGTGTTGATCGGCGTGCGTCCCAGAGGCCGTGGCGTCGCCATTGTCATTTACGACAAGGGCCGGGGCATTGCCGCCGAGCATCTGCCCGAGGTATTCAAGGAGTTTTATCGGGTACGCCACGTCCGGGACAAGGACGTCGAAGGGCTGGGCCTGGGGTTGTCCATCGTCAAGCGCATCAGCCAGTTGATCAACCTGGACATCCGGTTGGACTCCCGGCTGGGCAAGGGTACACGCGCGATGATCCAGGGGCTGGAAACGGTCGCGCCAAGGGTCGCGGCACACAGGCCGGTGCCCACGCAAGGCCGTTTGCAGGGTTTGCGGGTGTGCCTGGTAGAGGATGACGCCAACGTGCTGATGGCGACGTCCGCGCTATTGGAGAAATGGGGCTGCGAAGTGGAAACCCATAGCGACGGGGTCGGCGTGACCAGTGACTGCGACATCATCATTGCCGACTTCGACCTGGGTACGAAGGTCTCCGGTTCCGAATGCATCGCCGCGATTCGGGAACAACGGGGCTGGGAAGTCCCCGCCATGATCATGACCGGCCATGAAATCGAAAGAATTCGTCATTCGTTGCACCACATGAACATTTCAATCCTGGCCAAGCCCGTGCGACCTCCGGAGTTGCGGGTGACCCTGCTCGAATTGACCAAGCATTTCGCCGGTGTCAGGACCTGAGCCCATCCTTCCATTTTATGAAACGGTGGATTGCAGTTTGTGCGTATTCCTGCGCAGCCGCTTTGGGCAGAAGATGACGCCAGCCACTTGCACGCCCGTGCAGAAGCTGGCGGAGAGTCCTTAACCATAGCGCACTGGCGCAGGCATTCATGCTGCGGGTGCGAGGAGTCGCTGATGGACGAAGTCGTGAAAGCCCAAACCTCGCCCTGGCACGAAGGCGAGCTGACCCTGCAGCGCGCCGTCGGGGCCGTCGACATGATGGCCAGTGTCGGCCAACGGCAACTGGCCCGCACGTGGATGCCGGACCAGCACCGGGCGTTCTACGCCCAGTTGCCTTTCGTGGTGCTGGGTGCGGTGGATCGCCAAGGCGATGTCTGGGCGACCCTGCGCGCAGGACAACCGGGCTTCATGAACTCGCCCGATCCGCAGACCCTGCACATCAACCTCGAGCCCGAGCCGAACGACCCGGCTCAGGAAGGCATGGGCGAGGGCGATGCCATCGGCATGCTGGGGATCGAATTGCACACCCGGCGACGTAATCGCATGAACGGCGTCGTGCGCCGTCAGCTTGCCCCAGGGCTGGAGATTGCCGTGAGCCAGGCCTACGGCAACTGCCCTCGCTACATCAATCTGCGTCAGTACCAATTTGTCGATGCGCAGGCTGTTGCGCCGCGTCAATTGACCGTCTCGGACCCGTTGGTGCGGCGCCTGGTGACGGCGGCCGATTCGTTTTATATCGCCACCTATGTGGTGCGTGACGGCGAGCGGCAGGTCGATGCCTCTCATCGCGGCGGCAAGCCGGGCTTCGTACGCATGGACGAAGACGGATCGCTGACCATCCCGGACTTTTCCGGCAATCTGTTCTTCAACACCCTGGGCAATATCCTGCTCAACCCACGGGCCGGGCTGGTGTTCGTCGATTTCCAGAGCGGCGATCTGCTGCAAATGAGCGGTTCGGCGCAAGTGCTGCTGGACGATCCCGAGATCAGTGCCTTCCAGGGCGCCGAGCGGCTGCTGCGCTTCACGCCGCAGCGCATCGTCCATCGCCCGGCCGCCATCGCGCTGCGTTGGAAGGACCAGGACGAGGGCGACTCGCCCAATTCATTGATGACCGGCAGTTGGGAGCAGGCCGCCGAGCGCTTGCAGGCCGAGGCGCTGCGCAGCCGTTGGCGTTCGTTGCAAGTTGAGCGGGTGGTGGACGAGAGCCCCGACATTCGCTCGTTCTATCTACAGGCGAGCGATGGCTTGGGTTTGCCCCGGTTTGAAGCCGGGCAACATGTGCCCGTGCGGATTTTGTTGGAGGGGCACAAAACCCCGTCGATCCGGACCTATAGCGTCTCCAGCGCACCGTCGGATGATTTCCTGCGCATCAGCGTCAAGCGCGATGGATCGGTGTCGTCCCATCTGCATGAACAGGTGCGGGCGCTGCATGAGATCGAAGCGCGGGCGCCCCAGGGCCACTTCACGGTCCAGCCCACCGAGCGCCGTCCGTTGGTGTTGCTGGCTGCGGGGGTGGGCATCACGCCGCTGTTGTCGATGTTGCGCGAGGTGGTTTACCAGGGGCAGCGTATCAGCCGCATGCGCCCGGTCTGGCTGGTGCAAAGCGCCCGCTCGGTGGCCGACCTGGCGTTCCGTGAAGAGATCGACGAGCTGGCCGCCCGTGCCGGCGACAAGCTGCAGGTGCTGCGCATGGTCAGCCAACCGCCCACCGAGGCGGGGGCAGGTGAAGGCTACGATCTGGCAGGCCGGATCGATGTGGAACTGCTCAAGCGGCTGCTGCCGCTCAATGACTACGATTTCTATCTGTGCGGGCCGGGCAGCTTTACCCAGGCGCTGTATGACGGGCTGCGTAAATTGCGCATTCCTGACGACCGCATCCATGCGGAAACCTTCGGGCCCTCCACCCTTGTGCGGGATATCGAAGTCAGTGTCCCGGCGCCCCAGCAAGTACCGGCCGCGAGCGAGGCGGTGAAGGTCTTGTTCGCCAGTTCCGGTAAGGAAGCTCGTTGGGAACCTGGCAGTGGAACGCTGCTGGAGTTGGCCGAAGCGCGCGGCCTGACCCCGGAATTCAGTTGCCGCGGCGGTTCCTGCGGCACCTGCAAAACCCGCTTGAGCCGTGGCCAGGTGCATTACCTGAGCCAGCCGGCCGAACCGGTGGGCGAAGGTGAAGTGCTGATCTGCTGCGCCGTGCCGGCCCAAGGGAGCGAGCCGTTGGTGCTTGAGGTTTAGATCCCTCGGCGCAACGAAGGCGGTGTGTCAGTTTGCGGTGATGTTGGATGGGCCGGCCTCATCGCGAGCAGGCTCGCTCCCACATTGGATACTCAGTGCACACAAATCTTGTGCCCGGCCCCAAATCCCTGTGGGAGTGAGCCTGCTCGCGAAGGCGGCGTGTCACTTTGCGGTGATGTTAGATGGGATGGCCTCATCGCGAGCAAGCCCGCTCCCACAGGGTTATGCGGCGTATGGGCATTTTTGTGGCTGCCGAAAATCCATGTGGGAGCGAGCCTGCTCGCGAAGGCGGTGGTTCAGTCACCTGGATTCACGCAGCAAGCTCCCCTCCTAAGCGGCTGGCCGACGCATCGCCAGGATGGCCGCGCCGAAGCCGATGAAGGTCGAGCCGACGAGCCGGCTGATCCACACGGAAAATTCGGGCCGTCTCAACACGCCTTTGGCCTGGGCGGCAATGGCTGCATACAGGCTCAAGGACACCAGCGACAAGCCGGCGAATATCGATGTCAGAATCAGGAACTGCGGCAGCAGCGCGGCGCTCTGGTCGATGAATTGCGGGAACAGGGCGGTGAAGAACATCGTCGCCTTTGGGTTGGTGATGGCCGTCAGGAACGCCGACTTGTACAGTTTTGAACGCGATGGCTTGCGGGTCGTGCCATCCACTTGCATATCCGGCGCGAGTATCGGGCTCTTCTTGAACAACTGCTTGGCACCCAGGTAGAACAGATAACCGGCCCCCAGGACTTTCACTGCATTGAACAGCCATTCGGAGCTGGCGAGCAACGCGCCGAGGCCCAGCATGGCGGCGGCCGACAGGCAGAACAGCCCGCTGGCGTTGCCCACCGATGACCACACCGCGTAGCGCGGGCCGTAGGCCAGGCTGTTATTGATCGCCATCAAGGTGGCAGGTCCAGGGCTGGCGATGGCGATGGCCGCGACCAGGGTAAAGGCGAGAATCGAGTGCAGTTCCATTGTTCACATTCGCGACTGATTGACAGGGTGAGCATCCTACAGGAGAACCTGGCGTCGCCGCTCCAGTCTTCCAACATGCCCTATAGGTCATCCGCCATCGGTGCTACAGTCCAGCCTTTCAGGGAGAGCGAGCGTCATGCGGATCGTAATAATGACTTTGATCATGGCGCTGCTGGCAGGCTGTGCGACGGCCAACGAAACCTTTGGCATGGGGCAACTCTGCGGCCGCCAGCCATACTGCGGTGCGGCCACCGATATCGAGATCATCAAGGGCGCGACGAACGACAACGACGTTTACTCACGCGCGCTGGCGCCGTTTGCAATCATTGACCTGCCTTTCAGTATCGTCGCCGATACGTTGATCCTGCCCTATACGATTTTTCATATGAGGCCTGCCGAGGAGTAGGCGCATTGTCCCGTGCACAGGGCAGCCATACGGCATTTTGGATGACGACCACCGCCTACAGAGTTCGCGAGGACGCACATGATCGACGGTTCCGCTGTCTTGACAGTTTTTTTGGTCTACCTGGCCGGTGTGGTGATTCCTGGGCCGAATTTTGTCGCGGTAGTCCATAAGGCGGTGGCTGCTACACGGTCTGAAGCGCTGGCCCTGGTCGGGGGAATCGTACTGGTCAACCTGTTCTGGTCTACCTGCGCGATTGCGGGCCTCGGGGTTGTATTCGCTGCACTCCCCTGGGCTGCGCTGTTGATAAAGGTCCTGGGGGCAGCCTACCTGATGTGGTTCGGGCTGCGCCTGCTGATCAATGCGGGCAAGCATGCGCCTGGCCTGCTAAACGATGCCGTCGCCGGTAGTTGCCGCCAGTCCTTTATCCAGGGTGTGGTGACCAACATCGGCAACCCCAAGTCCATGGCGTTTTATGCCGCTGTTTTCTCAGCCGCAGCGCCCGCCCACGTGTCGCCAGGCACGTTTTTGTCGATGCTGGCCGTGGTCGTGGTGGTTTCAATGGCCTGGTATGGAATGGTCGCCCTTGCTCTTTCCCAGCCCAGGATTGCGTGCGCCTATCAAGGGAGGAGAAAAGCAATTGATCGACTGTGCGGTGGTTTGATTCTGTCTCTAGGGATTCGCCAGTTGGCTTAGTCTGCTCTCAAGTGAACAGGGTGATCGCGCCTGTCAGCAGCGACAACCCAGAACCCTGGGGTTGATATCGCGGCGTGGTCGGGCACTGCCTCCAGTCGCGCAACGGCTGTTCGACTCGCGGGTGGCGATCGGGAAGTAGTGCCCTGCGCTGTTCAAACCCCGGCGACGGCCTCGCGAACGAAGTCTTCGTAGGTCCGCAACGGGCGTCCGAGGATCGCCTGTAACCGTTCCACGGTTCCTTCAGCGGCTTGCATGCCAAACGTCTGGATGCCAGCCATCATCAGGCGCATGTCATAAGCCAACCACGCGGGACCGTACGCGGCCAATTGCGCTTCGAAGGCGGCCACATCGTCACCGCCATAGGCGACTTCGCGACCCAGGGCGGCACTCCAGATCTTCGCCACGGCGGCACCGGTCAGTACTTGCGGGCCGACCAGGTCCAGGGTGATCCGATCCAGGGCCGAAGGCGCCCTGTCGCGGCGTAGCAGCTCGGCGACGGCGATGTCGGCGATGTCGCGGGCATCGATCATCGACACGCCCACCGAGCCGATCGGCATCGGGTACACCGAATAGTCCCGGATCGTCTGCTGGACCATCGATTCGTTCTGCATGAAGTAAGCCGGCCGCAGGATGGTCGCCGGGATGTCGAGGCTTTCGATCATGCGCTCGACCGTGTGCTTGCCGGTGAAGTGCGGCACATAGGTGAACTTGTCGGCATGGATCACCGACAGGTAGACGATGCGCTCGATGCCGGCTTCGCGAGCGAGGTTCAAGGTGATGAGGGCTTGCGTCACCTCGTCGGGGGTCACGGCGTTGAGCAGGAACAGCGTCCGTGCCGACGCCAGTGCATTGCGCAACGAAGGGACGTCGGTGAGGTCGGCAACGACTTCAGCGACGCCCGCCGGGAACGTGCCTTTGCCGGGCTGGCGCACGAGGGCTTTGACCTCGGCGCCTGCGCCGGCGAGGCGTTGAACGATGAGTGATCCGAGGGTGCCCGTGGCGCCGGTAACGAGAATGCTCATTTTGAATCTCCTGCAAAAGGGTAGGTGAGTCAGAGTCCGCAACGGCCTTGTCGGTCCGTGGCGATGGACAAACGATATTGTGTTGCAGGAGTAAAACGAAGACGCCAGGATGTAGACACTCCGTTGCATAAGTGGAACACCATGAACCTGAACGCGTTGACCGATTTCACCCTCGTGGCCACCAACGAAGGGTTGGGCAAGGCCAGCCGTGCCAGCGGCATATCCAAGGCCACCTTGTCGCGTCGTATCGCCGACCTTGAGGAACAATTGGGGGTCCGGCTGATCGAGCGCAGCGCCCGCGGCCTGAAGCTCACCGAGGCCGGCGCGCTGCTGCTGGCCCGGGCCGAGGGGCCATTGGCCGAGGTGGCGGAAGCCATGGCGGCGGCGAAGGAGGGCGTCTCGACGCCGCGCGGACGCTTGCGTGTCGCTGCCCCGGTCCTGTTCTCGCAGCTCGCGATGGGACGCATCGGCGCCGAGTTTTGCGCGGCCTATCCTGACGTCACGATCGAGGCCATTGCCGAGGACCGTGTGGTTGATCTCGTCGAGGAACAATTTGACGTGGCGATCCGGATCAACCCGAGCCCGGACAGCGATCTGGTCGGCCGCTGCTTCGCCAAGGACCGGCTGGTCGTCGTGGCTGCGCCTGAAGTACCCAAGCCTGCGCCCGGCGCTCTCCGTTCGGTTCCCGGCATTGTGGTGTCGAGTTTCGAGCCTGCCCATTGGACACTCGATGGCGGTCACCTGGTCCTGGAGCCGATCCCCAGGCTGCGTTTCTCTTCGTTCCTGATGATCCGCGACGCGGCCATCGCCGGTGGTGGGGCGGCTCTTCTCCCACAGTCGATCGCCTGGAACCCGTTGGCCAGTGGCGAGTTGGTCCAGTGGGGCACGGTAACGGGCAAGGAAGCCGAACTCTGGGTCCTGCACACGTCCCGGCGGCTGGCTGCGCCGAAGGTGCGGGCCTTTGTCGATTTCATGTGTGCCAGGTACCCGGACCTGTCGCTGGTGTTGCAGGGATAAAAGCGCTCACGTTGGGTTGTTGGCCATGAGCCTCACCCTGTGACAGTCGGTCGGGCCGAGTTTCTGGCCACTTGAGGAACGAACCTCCATCGGCATGAGGGCCTGGCCGGAGGCGTTGTCCAGCAGCACGGAGCGCGTTTCTCCCGGCTCGAACAGGAAGCGTTCACCCCATTGCCGCAGGCTCACCACCACCGGAAAGATCTCCCGTCCTTTCTCTGTCAGGACGTATTCCTTGTAGGCGCTTCCATCCGAGGCGGGGCGAACGTCGAACACGCCGACCTCGACCAAGGCTTTGAGCCTCGATGCCAGGATGTTCTTGGCCACGCCCAGGCTTTTCTGGAATTCACTGAAGCGGCGGATGTCGTCGAAGGCGTCGCGGATGATCATCAGCGACCAACGATCGCCAATCACGCCGAGTGTCCTGGCGACCGGGCATTCGTTGTTTTGCGTTGAAGCGGTTTCCATTTTTTGACCCTTTGGAAAGCAATGCCAAGTTGGCCGGCATTTGTGGTTGCAAATAAAAACCTGATCGGGCAACAATTCAATCGGGTTTTTAATTGAAACTAGTTTAGCGCCAAGGAGACATGCATGACAGCAGAGGCCGATGGTTTCACCTCGCAGTCTTCGGACAACCAGCGTGGCGAGGGAGCTTGCTCCCGCTTGAGTGCGAAGCGCTCACAAGAGGGGCCGCTTCGCAGCCCAGCGGGAGCAAGCTCCCTCGCCACGGGTTCCTTGAGTACGCAGCAGTGCCCAGGCCTTTCGCCGTCGCTCACGTTACTGTTCTCCGTGACCTGCGCACTGGCCGTCGCCAACGTCTACTTTGCCCAGCCCTTGCTCGCGTCGATGGCCGAGAGTCTGGGCGTCGCTTCAGGGTTGATCGGGGTCGTGGTGACGGCCACCCAGGTGGGTTACGCGCTGGGGTTGCTGTTCATCGTCCCGCTGGGGGACAAGGTCGACCGTAAACGGTTGGTGTTCGCCCAATTGGTGTTGTCTGCGATTGTGCTGGCGGCCGTCGGCGCAGCCCAGCATTGGTTGGCGTTGCTGGGCGCCCTGATTGTGATGGGGCTGCTGGCGGTGGTCGTCCAGGTGCTGGTGGCCTATGCCGCCGCGCTGTCCTCGCCCTCCCAACGGGGACAGGCCGTGGGAACCGTCACCAGTAGCGTCGTCCTGGGGATTCTCCTGGCGCGGTTCATCTCTGGAGTGATCGCCGATCTGGCGGGCTGGCGCGGGGTTTATTTCGTTTCCTCGGGCTTGATGCTGATCATCGCAGCGGTGTTCTGGGCCGTGGTGCCTGCCGCCGTGTCGCCCCGCAACCGGGAGCCCTATCTGGCGCTCATCCGTTCGCTGTTCATGCTGTTCGTGACCGAGCCGATGCTACGGACCAGGGGGCTGCTGGCCTTGCTGGTCTTTGCCGCTTTTTCGGTGTTATGGACGGCCATGGTGCTGCCGTTGAGCGCCGCGCCGCTGGCGCTTTCCCACACCACCATCGGCCTGTTTGGCCTGGCTGGCGTCGCAGGAGCCCTGGCGGCGAGAAGCGCCGGACGTTGGGCTGACCAAGGTTTTGGACAACGGGTGACCGGCTGGTCCCTGGGGCTTCTGGCGCTTTCCTGGCTGCCCATCGCGTTGACCGAGACCTCCCTGATTGCGCTGGTCTGCGGTGTAGTGTTGCTCGACTTCGCGGTGCAAGCCGTGCACGTCACCAACCAGAGCCTGATTTTCGCTGCACGGCCTGACGCCCAAAGCCGCATGGTCGGCGCCTACATGTTTTTCTACTCGGTGGGCAGTGCACTGGGCGCGATTGCCGCGACCCAGGTCTATGCGCTGTGGGGCTGGATGGCGGTCAGCCTGCTGGGCGCCTCGATCAGCCTCGCCGCGCTGGTGGTGTGGCGGCTCTCGCTTCATTGCGGCCACTGTTCAAGCAGGATCGAGACGAATTTCTCCGCGGCCGGGGAGAGCGATGCGCCCCGGCGGTAGACCAGGCCCAGCGAGCGGTTTACCACTGGCTCGATCAGCGGCACGCTGACCAGCGTTGGATGGTCCCCGGCCGGCATCGCCAGGCTGGGCATCGCCGACACGCCCAGGCCAGCCTCCACCAGTCCCAATGACGTGGACAAGTGCTGTACTTCGTAAAACCACTGGGGGCGCCAGCTCAGGCCCGACAGCGCGTGGTCCAGCAGCATGCGGTTGCCGCTCAGGCGGCCAACGCCGATCAACCGGTAATCGCTGAGTTCCGACCAGGTGACCGCGCTGCGTTCAGCCAACTCATGGTCGCGCCGGCAGGCCAGCACAAAGGGTTCGTTGACCAGGGGCACGAACTCGATGTCCGGGTGCTGGCCGCTCATCATGTTGATGCCGAAATCGGCTTCGCCGCGCAACACCGCTTCGAGCCCTTCATTGGCGCTGAGGTCGAGCAGGCGGATGCGGATTTTCGGGTAGCGCTCGTTGTAGAGGCGGATCACCGAAGGCAGGAAATAGAACGCCGCCGTGGGGATGCAGGCCAAGGTCACCCGGCCGATCTGTCGCTCCGCCAGCTCGCGGATATTGAGGATCGAGTCGTCGAAATCATCCAGCAGGCGTCGCGCCTTGGGCAGGAAGTCACGACCGACGCTCGTCAGGCTGACCTTGCGGGTGGTGCGATCGAGCAAAGCGGTCCCCAAGCCTTCCTCGAGTTTTTTCATCCGCCGGCTCAAGGCGGGTTGGGACAGGTGCAATGCATCGGCGGCCTCGTGGAAACTGCCCAGTTCAGCGATTTTCACGAAAGATCGTATGTCCTGCAGTTCATATTCCATGTTTTCTCTCGCTGGGGAAGGGCGGTGGGCCCTGGGCGAATCCTAGAATGATTCTTTTGTGAAACGCAATAATGGCGACGATATTTGCATTGGAAACACTTTTTAAACCCTGCCACTCTTGTGTCCAGAACATCAATTATCCAGATTGATCAACAAGAGTTAATGTTCATGAAGCGAATTCCTTGTGTGCTGATGCGCGGCGGTACGTCAAAAGGCCCGGTGTTTCTCGCCTGGGATCTGCCGGTCGCCATCGCCGAACGTGACGAGCTGCTGATCAACCTGATGGGCTCCGGCCACGAACTGGAAATCGACGGCATCGGCGGCGGCAGCCCACAGACCAGCAAGGTGGCGATCGTCAGCCCATCGCTGCACCCGGAAGCCGACGTCGATTATCTGTTCGTTCAAGTCATGGTTTCCCAGCGTCGGGTCGACACCGCGCCCAACTGCGGCAACATGCTCTGCGCCGTCGGCCCGTTCGCCATCGAGCAGGGGCTGGTCAAGGCTACCGGCGAGCTGACCCGGGTGCGCATTCGCAATCTCAATACCGGGACTTTCGTGAATTCCGACGTGCAAACCCCGAAAGGCAAGGTCAGCTACGAAGGCGACACCGCCATCGATGGCGTGCCCGGCACGGCCGCCCCGGTGCAACTGACCTTCCTCGATGCCGCGGGCAGCAAGACGGGGAAGCTCTTCCCGACCGGGCAACCCCTGGACATGATCGACGGCATTGCGGTGACCTGCATCGACATGGCGATGCCGATGCTGATCGTCGAGGCCAGCCAACTGGGCAAGCGCGGTGACGAAGGCCCCGCTGAACTGGACGCCGACAAGGCCTTCATGCAGCGCCTGGAATCCTTGCGGCTCAAAGCCGGCCGGGCGATGGGCCTGGGTGACGTCAGCGACATGGTGATCCCCAAGCCAGTCCTGGTGTCGCCGGCCAAGTCTGGCGGGACCCTCCAGGTGCGCTACTTCATGCCCCACAGCTGTCACCGCGCCTTGGCAATCACCGGCTCCATCGGCCTGGCGACGGCTTGCGTGACCCACGGCAGTGTCGCGGCCAACCTGATCGGTGGCGGCAGCGAGCCTCGTTTGGAGCAGGTTCGCATCGAGCACCCTAGCGGCGGTATCGATGTCGTGTTGTCCTACACCGGCGAAACGGGTGAGACCATTCGAGCCTCGGTAGTACGCACCGCCCGCCGCCTTTTTTCAGGTTTTGTATACGCCACGGTTTCCCGGCGCCTGGCCGGCTAGCCAGGCAGACCTCGTCATTGCATCAGCGACTCAATAACAACAAGAGATCTGACATATGCTCGCTTTACTTGGCTTGGCCATGGTGGTGGTCTTCACCTTCCTGATAATGACCAAACGGCTGTCGCCCATCGTCGCCCTGACGGTGGTGCCGATCGTCTTTGCCGTGCTTGGCGGCTTTGGCGGGACCACCGGCAAGATGATGCTGGATGGCCTGAAGATGGTCGCGCCGTCAGCGGCACTGCTGTTGTTCGCGATCCTGTTTTTCGGCCTGATGATCGACGCCGGTCTGTTCGACCCGCTGATCCGCAAGATCCTCAAGCGGGTCAATGGCGACCCGATGAAAATCGCCGTGGGCACTGCGCTGCTGTCGCTGTTGGTGGCGCTGGACGGTGACGGCACGACGACGTACATGATCACCTGTGCCGCGATGCTGCCGCTGTATAAGCGCATCGGCATGAACCCGATGATCCTGGCGACCGTTTCCATGCTCTCCTTGAGCATCATGAGCGGCATGACCCCTTGGGGCGGCCCGGCGACCCGTGCCATCGCAGCCCTGGGCCTGGATGCCGGTGAGTACTTCGTGCCGTTGCTGCCGACCATGATCGGTGGGGCCGCATGGGTGGTGTTCACGGCGTTCCTGTTGGGCCGTGCCGAGCGCAAGCGCATCGGCAATGTCCAGCTGCAAAGCGGCGGTGGTAATTGCTACATCAACGCGATCATGGAAGACACGCCACACAAACGTCCGAAACTGGCCTACGTCAACCTGCTGTTGGTGGTCGCGGTGATGGTCGCGCTGGTGATGGGGCTCATGCACTCGGCGATCCTGTTCCTGATCGGTTTTGTCCTGGCGCTGATGATCAACTATCCGCAGCTGGATATTCAGAAGGAACGCATTCTCGCCCATTCGGGCAACGCCATGACCGTGGTCCTGCTGGTGTTTGCCGCGGGCATTTTCGCCGGGATTTTCTCCGGGACGAAGATGGTCGATGCGTTGGCACAAACCCTGGTGGACTGGATTCCGCCGTCCTGGGGCCATCTGTTCCCGTTGGTGGTGGCGATTACCAGCATGCCGCTGACGTTCGTGTTGTCCAACGATGCCTACTACTTCGGTGTCGTGCCGATCCTGGCCAACGCCGCGGCGGCCTACGGGATCGATCCGGTGGAAATTGCCCGGGCGTCCATTCTTGGCCAGCCGGTGCACCTGATGAGTCCGCTGGTGGCCTCGACCCTGTTGCTGGTGGGCATGGTCGACCGCGACCTGGGCGACTTTCAGAAAGCCACCATCAAATGGGCGGTGCTCACCTCCCTGGTCATTACTGCATTGGCCCTGCTGACCGGGGCGCTGACGCTGTTTTCCTGATTCATCCGCCGCACTTTTAGCTGCCTGCCTGACACGCCCCGCAAGGGGGTGTGCGCCGGCCTGCACGCCCAATAACAACAACGAGTAGCTCGACATGACCACTTTGCTTACCCGCGGGGCTTTGTTTCCACTCCTTGGCCTGTTGCCCCTGGCCTCGGCCAGCGCCGAAGGTTTCATCGACGACAGCAAGCTCAAGCTGCAATTGCGCAACGTCTATTTCAACGAAAATTTCCGCGATGAGCACGGCATGAGCGCACGGGCGGCGAGGACGGCCAAGAGTGAGCGCACCGAATGGGCCCAGGGTTTCCTGCTGGATTACCAGTCAGGCTTTACGCCGGGCACGATCGGTTTCGGCGTCGATGCCCTGGGCCTGCTCGGGGTCAAGCTCGACTCCGGGCGCGGCCGCAGCGGCACCGGCCTGCTACCGGTGCATGACGACGGTCGCGCCGCCGACGAGTTCGCCAGCGCGGGCATGACCGCCAAGGCCCGGTTCGCGAAGACCACGCTCAAGCACGGCACCTTGCTGCCCAAGACCCCAGTGCTGATCTACAACGATGCGCGGCTGTTGCCCCAGACCTACCAAGGCACACAGATCAGCAGCAGTGACATCGATAACCTCACCCTCACCGGCGGGCATCTGGAGCGTTTCAAACTGCGGGATTCGAGCGACAGCATGCCCATCGTGCCCGACGGCTACGGCGGCGATGAGTCCGGTGACTTCAGCTATGCCGGCGCCGACTACAAGCTGGGTAAAAATATCCGCCTGAGCTACTTCTATGGCGAGCTGGAGAATTTCTATCGACAGAATTTTGCTGGTATCCAGCATGATCTGCCCTTGGGTGCCGGGGTACTGACCAGCGACCTGCGCTATTTCAACAGCGTCGATTCGGGTTCGGCCTACGGCGGCAAGATCGACAACGACATGCTCAGCGGGTCGCTGTCCTACGCCGTTGTCGGCCATACGTTGAGTGCCGGTTACCAGACCCTCAGCGGTGAGGCGGGCCTGCCTTACATCAGTGGCGCCACGGTGTATTCCTTCAGTAACGTCGGGATCGGCAAGTTCATCGAGGAAGACGAGAAGACCTGGATGCTCGGTTACGGCTACGACTTCGCGCGCCTCGGTGTGCCGGGCCTGACATTCTCCACCCGCTACCTGAGCGGTAACGACGGCAAGTCCAACACCACGGTCAAAGAGTGGGAACGTGACGCGGAGATCGCGTACGTGGTGCAGCAGGGCACGTTCAAGGGGCTGGGGGTGAAGGTGCGAAACTACGTCTATCGCTCGGACTTTTCCCGGGGGCGTGACAGCAACCGGATCTACTTCACCTACGACATCGCGCTTTGGTAGGGCGTGCAGTTCACTTAAGAAACAATGACGGACCTGTGGCGAGGGAGCTTGCTCCCGCTCGGCTCTGTAGGAGCTGGCGAAGCCTGCGATCTTTTGATCTTTTGATCTTTCGCTTGAGATTCAAGTGCTTTGGAAAGATCGCAGCCTCGCTTCGCTCGTCAGCTCCTACAGGTCCAGCGGGAGCAATCTCTGGCCACGGTTTTCTCAGTGGCCTCGGGTTCATCACGGTGGCTCGGTTCGATGCTTTGCGACATCATGGCGCCAATCATCTTTGGGCAAAGCCCTCGTCGAGGCCGCTGTGGATCGAAACCAAGACCGACGCAACAACCTTTCCCTGGATGGCCTGAATTTTTTCCTCGCGGATGTCCGCGATGGTTTGGGCCCATACCTGGCGATCTACCTGTTGGCGGTGCATCGCTGGGACGCGGCCAGCATCGGCGTGGTGATGACGGTGGCGGCGATGGCCGGGCTCGTTGCCCAGGCGCCGGCTGGCGCGTTGATCGACCGGGTGCGCAGCAAACGTGCCGTGGTGGCCGTGGCGGCCTTGGTGGTGACGCTCGGTTGCCTGGTGTTGCCGTTCACGTCGTCCTTCGGCCTGGTGGCGTTGACCCAGCCACTCGGCGCGGTGGCGGCGTCGGTCTTCGCGCCGGCGATCGCGGCGATTTCCCTGGGCATTACCGGCGCCAAGGCCTTTACCCGGCGCACCGGGCGCAACGAAACATTCAACCACGCCGGCAATGCCTGCGCAGCGCTGCTGGCGGGTGGGTTCGCCTGGCTGTTCGGTCCCATCGCGGTGTTTTACCTGATGGCCGCCATGGCCTTGGCCAGCATCGTGGCGGTCAGTTGCGTGTCCGCCGAGGCCATCGACCATGACGTGGCCCGAGGGCTGGAGGCGGGGCAGGTGGTCCACGGCCCGGTACCTTCGGCGCTGCGGGTCTTGCTGGATAACCGCACGCTGCTGTTATTCGCCATGTGCTGCGGGCTGTTCCACCTGGCGAACGCGGCGATGCTCCCGCTGGTCAGCCAGAAGCTCGCCCAGGCCAACGTGCACCTGGCCACGCCGCTGACGTCGGCCTGTATCGTTGCGGCGCAGCTGGTCATGGTGCCCATGGCGTGGCTGGTGGGGGTCAAGGCCGACGCCTGGGGCCGCAAGCCGTTGTTGCTGGCCGGCTTCCTGATCCTGCCCATCCGCGGTGTGCTGTATGTGCTTTCGGACGACCCCTATTGGTTGGTGGCGGTGCAACTGCTGGACGGTATCGGTGCCGGACTGTTTGGCGCGCTGTTTCCTCTGGTGGTCAAGGACCTGACCCAGGGCACCGGGCGTTTCAACGTCAGCCTCGGGGTGTTGTCGACGGTGTTCGGGCTGGGCGCCGCGTTGAGCAACAGCCTGGCCGGCTTCGTGGTGCAGGGGGCTGGCTACAGCGCTGCATTCCTGACCCTGGCAGCGATTGCCGCCTTGGCGTTCGGCCTGTTGCTGGCGATGCCCGAGACTTTCCGGCCAAGCCGCGCTCCACAGCCCGGCACGCTTGCGGTGCCTGACGGCGGGATTGCCTGAGGCCGCGTATCACCCCTGTGTGGGAGTGAGCTTGGCCCAGTCAAAGTGGATGCAAGCTGACCCACCGCTTTCGCGAGCAAGCCCGCTCCCACAGGAGGACTTGCTTACCACAGGGGAAATCGAAACGCCCGGCAATCAGAGTCTGGGTACCGGCCGTTCCACCACGCTCCAATAGGACGACGTGTCGATGAGGCTCAAGACGCGCCCTTGTTCCATGTCCTGGTTCAGCACACCCCGGGTCAGATCGCCGGCCAACCAACTCGCCGTATTGGCGGCCAGTACTCGGCCCTCGGCATTGAGCAACAGTGCTTCATTGCTGACTCTCATCAGGCTGCGAACGAGCAAAGGTTCCAACGAGTGCAGTGAGATGTCGGCGGCGGCGACGCCAATGAAGCGATCATCGAAAAAAATCGGCACGGAAAAGGCGACGATGTACTGCTCGGTGCCGTACAAGTCGACGAAAGGACCGTCTATGGAAGGCTGGCGAGTCTGCTGCGGACGGGTGTACCACGGCATGTGCAAGTAATCGTAGAAACGATCGCTACGGCTATCGAGATTCAGCTGCAAAGGCTGGATGTGTTCGTTCTGGGTCCGGCACCACCACTGCAGGTGCATCTCGCAATCTTCCAGTTCACCGGGGGCGAAGACCACGCCGGCGCCATGAAACTTGAGGCTTTCGGAATCGAGAATCTGCCGGACGCCAGCCAGCAATGGCTTGAGGTCGCGTTGATTGGGTCGCTTGGTCTTGCTCCGTTGCCGTTCCCAAATGCTCGATACCTGGGCGCCCAGGTTGTTGAGACCCTTGAAGACGTTACCAATGGAAGCGTTGATCAACGTTGCGCATTGGGATAACCCATTTGCTGACATTTCGTTATCCATGGCTCTAACTCATGCCTCGGAAGGGACAGTGCGGTGTTTGCTGGCGACACGAACAGGCTGTCGGGCGGTGTTTGGAGTCAGTTGTTCAGCAAGTTCTGTTCCAGTCATCAGGCATCCTGCGCCATCTGCTGCAAGCGTATGGCGGTCAAGCGCCGGACGCCGCGAGCGACATGGGCTTCGGCCAGGGCCCCGGCCAGATTGGCATCGTTCGCAATAATGGCCTCCAGAATCGCCCGGTGTTCCCGCTCGATCACTTGGGGATCCGGTTGCTCATCAAATGGCAACCATAACAACTCCCCCAGTTCCGCCTGCAAGCGGGCCTCGCTGTGGGTCAGCCGCACCGACTGCGATGCCACGGCAATTTCGATGTGGAATCTGGCGTCGGCACGTCGGCGCTCCAGCCGTTCTTGTGCCTTGGCCAGCGCATCGATGTAGCCACCCAGCCGCGCATGTTGCTCAGGGCCGGCACGTTGGGCTGCCAAGCGAGCGGCAGCGCCGGAAATGGCTGCGTGCTCGTCGGCCAGGTCACGCAATTCAAGCGTGCTCATTTCACGCAATTGGTCGAACAAGGCTTGATCGGTGGTTTGTGGGGCGGCGCAGATAAAGCTGCCGCCGTTGCGCCCACGGCGGGTTTCGATGACCCCGCGTTCTCGCAAGGCAGCCAACGCATCGCGCAGGGTGACCGTGGCGACGCCGAGTTGGGTGGCCAGGGTACTTTCGCTGGGGAGCTGTTCACCTTCGACCAGCAACCCCAGGTCAATCATTTCAACCAGGCGGCGGGTGACCGATTCCGTTTTCCCTTCCTGATTGAGGCGTATGAGGCTCGATGTAGGACTCATGGTCGTTTCATTCATTGGCGGCGTCGTCGACGCCTGGACTCAAAAAATTCTATTTCATAGTTCAAAGGCATTTTCAGGGGCCATTGGCGCGGAATTCTAGGGATGAAAAGGCGTTGAAGTCAAAACAACCTGGCTGAATTTGGTTTTCCTGGGGTTCTCATGGATTAAAAGATATGGTTCCATATGTTTAAGCGAGCCGAGATCGCATTCATCCGAACCCAGGAGCACTTCAATCATGAGTCACTTGACCCGAGCAGAGTGGGACGCCAGAGCCAAGGCGCTGGACATCGAGGGCCGCGCCTTTATCGACGGGCAGTACAGGCCTGCCAGTTCAGGCGCTACCTTCGAATGCGTGAGTCCTGTGGATGGGCGATTGTTGGGCCTGGTTGCAAGTTGCGACGCCGCGGACGCCGAGTTGGCCGTGACCAGCGCCCGGGCGGCATTCGAGTCTGGCGTTTGGTCGCGTCAGGCACCGGCAGCGCGCAAGGCGGTCATGTTGCGTTTTTCCGACCTCTTGCAGTCCCATGTCGAAGAGCTGGCGCTGCTGGAAACGCTGGACATGGGTAAACCGATCGCCGACTCGCTGGCGGTCGACCTGCCCGGCGCCATCGACAGCATTCGCTGGTGCGGTGAAGCCATCGACAAGATCTACGATGAAGTGGCCGCGACGGCTGTGGATCAGCTTGGGTTGGTGACGCGGGAGCCGGTCGGGGTGGTCGCTGCCATCGTGCCGTGGAATTTCCCGTTGATGATGGCGTCCTGGAAATTGGGGCCGGCATTGGCGAGCGGTAATTCGGTGATTCTCAAACCTTCGGAGCGTTCGCCGCTGACGGCCATTCGTATCGCACAGCTTGCCCTGGAAGCAGGGTTGCCGGCCGGTGTGCTCAATGTGCTGCCAGGCTATGGGCACACGGTGGGCAAGGCCCTGGCCTTGCACGGTGACGTTGATGTGCTGGCGTTTACCGGTTCCACCCGAGTGGCCAAGCAACTTCTCGTGTATGCAGGCGAGTCGAACATGAAGCGGGTCTGGCTGGAGGCGGGGGGGAAGAGTCCGAACATTGTCTTCGCCGATGCCCCTGATCTTCAGGTAGCCGCCGAAGCGGCAGCGGCCGCCATAGCTTTCAATCAGGGCGAGGTGTGCACCGCCGGTTCACGTTTGCTCGTCCAGGCTTCCATCAAGGCGCGTTTCGTGCCGATGGTGGTCGAGGCCATGAAAAGCTGGAAGCCTGGCCATCCATTGGACCCCGACACCAATGTCGGTGCACTGGTGGATGCGCGTCACCTGGAAGGCGTGTTGCACCACATTCGGCAAGGACAGGATCAAGGCGCCCAGTTGTTGCTGGGAGGACACGTGGCGCTGGCGGACAGCGGTGGCAGCTACGTGGAGCCGACGCTATTCGATAACGTCAGCAATTCGATGAACATTGCCCGGGAAGAGATTTTTGGCTCGGTGCTGTCGGTGATCGAGTTCGACGAAGCCGAGGATGCGGTGCGCATCGCCAACGACACGCCTTATGGGCTGGCGGCAGCCGTCTGGACGGCCAACCTGTCGCGCGCCCACACCATGGCCCGGGCTCTTCGCGCCGGAAGTGTCTGGGTCAACCTGTATGACGGCGGCGACATGATGGCGCCGTTCGGTGGCTACAAACAGTCCGGCAATGGCCGCGACAAATCCCTGCATGCTTTTGATAAATACACCGAGATCAAGGCCACCTGGATTCAGCTCTGAGGCATTTCCGGTGAACCACGTTACAGGCGGGATGGCTCTGCCTGCTTGACGCTTACTCAAACGAATTCCTTTTTGAAGGATGGCGCAATGAACAGCTCGATAAGCTCCACGGCAGCCGTGGACCAGGACGCGGAGCAACTCCGTGCCCTGGGGTACACCTCGAATTTCGAACGTAGCATGAGCCTCTGGCAGAACTTTGCCCTCGGTTTTACTTACTTATCGCCAGTGGTCGGCGTCTATACGTTGTTCGGCCTGTGCCTGGCGGCGGGCGGGCCGCCGATGTTCTGGTCTTACCTGCTGGTCGGCTTCGGGCAAATGCTGGTGTGCCTGATTCTTTGCGAAGTGGTGTCCCAGTACCCCATTTCCGGCGGTGTCTATCCGTGGGCTCGCCGCCTGGTGGGGAAAAAATGGGCCTGGATGGTCGGCTGGATCTACGCCATCTCTTTGTGCGTGACCATTGCTGCCGTAGCCCTGGGCGCTGGCCCCTACATTGCCAACCTGCTGGGTTTCGAGTCGTCGCCGGTCACTAATACCTTGGTTGCGCTGGTCCTGACCGCCGCCGCGACGGTCCTGAACCTGAGCGGCACCAAGCTGCTGGCGCGGGTGGCGATGTTCGGTTTTCTGTGTGAGCTGGTCGGGGCTTTGTTGATCGGCGGCTATTTGCTGATTTTCGAGCGCCACCAGCCCTTGAGCGTGTTGTTCGACACGTTCGATATTTCCATCGATGGGGAGTACTGGCCGGCCTTCCTGGCCGCGTCACTGGCGGGGATGTTCCTCTATTATGGTTTTGAAGCCTGCGGCGATGTCGCCGAGGAAACGCCCAATCCTAGCCGCCAGGTCCCCAAGGCCATGCGAATGACGATTTGGATCGGCGGTGCTGCTTCGATCTTCGCCGCCCTGGCCTTGATCCTGGCCGTGCCTGATATTGCCGCCGTTGTTTCCGGGCAGGACAAGGATCCCATGGCCACGATATTTGGCGCGGCGTTCGGTCCGGTCATGTCCCGTGTGGTCATGGCGGTGATCACGGTCTCATTCGTTTCCTGTGTGCTGAGCTTGCAGGCATCCGCCAGCCGCTTGTTGTATGCCTACGCTCGAGACGAAATGCTCATGGGCAGTGGTGCGCTGAAGAAACTCTCCCCGACGACCCATGTGCCGACTGCCGCCCTGATGGTCTGCGGGGTGCTGCCGGCAATCATCGTGTGTGTCGGCTTTTATCTTCAGAACGCCATCGCGCTGGTGGTGAGTTTTGCCGCCATCGGTATCTACCTGGCGTTCCAGATGATTGTCGGGGGAGTGATGTATGCCCGTCTCCGGGGCTGGACACCCAAGGGCCAGTTCACCTTGGGACGTTGGGGCTGGCCGGTGAACATCGCTGCGCTCTGCTATGGCTTGTTCGCCATCGTCAATATGTCCTGGCCGCGTACGCCAGATGCGCCTTGGTACGTGAACTACGGCATCGTGTTGGTCGGCGCCATCGTGATTCTCGTCGGCCTCGTCTACATGGTCGTGTTTCGTCCCTACGAGAAGGGTACCGCTCCGGCGTCCGATGCCTGGAAAAAAGCCTAGGAACATGACGGCCTGCCGCCGGGCGCGGCAGGCAAATTCCTCTGATGAGAAAAGGTGAATATTTTATGACGTCTCGAATCCACTCGATGCTGTTTGGGTTGCTCCTGATGCTGGCCAGCCATGGGGTTATGGCGGCCAGTCAAAACAATACCCTGGGCGTGATCCATGACTACATGAAGGCTTGGAACGCCCGTGATGCGGAGGCTGCGGCGAAGTACTTCGCCGAGGACGGTGAGTTTCTCGACGCCTCGGTGGGAACACCGCAGGTGGGCCGGGAAAATGCCAAGACCCAGGTGATCGAAGTGTTCATGCGCGCAGTGCCGGATCTGCAATGGACGATGCTGGGCGAGCCGATCATCAACGGTGACAGCGTTGCCTTCGAATGGGAGTTCAAGGGGCACAATACCGGGCCTTGGAGCACCGAGACGCCGGCCACCCAGCGCCCCCTCAGCTTCAAGGGGGTGAGTTTCATCCGGCTCAAGGAGGGCAAGATTCTCACGCAGCACGACTACTATGACGCCCTGGGTTTCAACAAGCAGCTCGGCTGGTAGATCAAGGTTCCCGTCGGGACAGCTGCAGCAGCAAACCTGGCTCGGCTCTCGTGGCCGAGAGCATCCAGCCATGGGCCTGGGCGATTTCCTGGCAGATCGTCAAACCCAGGCCGGCGCCATGGTCGCGGCGATGGGCCCCGCGCCAGAAGCGCACGAACAGTTGGGGCAGTTGCTCCCGATCAACCCCGGGGCCCCAATCGCGTACGCGCAGGTAATCCCTGCCGATCTCCAGTCGAACCTCGGTGCCTCGAGGAGCATGTTGGAGGGCGTTTTCCAGCAGGTTCTTCAGCAACGTGAAGAGGGCGCTGCGATCAGCCTGCCAAGGGCCAACGCCCGTGCAATCCTCGGCCAGCACCAGGCGTACGTCGACGGCTTCGGCCATGCGCTGCAAATATTCGATGGCCTCCTTGGCGACGTCTGTCAGTTCGACGGCGGCAAAGATGTAGTTCTGGGCTTCACTGGCTTCGGTCAGGAGCAGCAGTTGCTGGGTTTGACGGGTCATGTGGGCCACATCGTTGAGGAGCGCATTGCGACCTTGGCTGTCTTCCATCAATTCGATCTGCGCCCGTATCAGTGCTAGCGGCGTCTTCAGTTCGTGCGCCGCGGTCGCCAGGAATTCCTGCTGGATCCGGTAGCCATTTTCCAGGCGCTGGAGGACCCGATTGAAGCTGTCCACCAGTGGCACGACTTCGGACGGCACGCGGTCGACCTGCAGCCGTGAATGCAGGGAGCGTGGCGAGATGGCCGCGGCTGACTCGGACACCTCGCGCAAGGGCTTGAGCGTGTAGCCGAGGATGACATAGGCGCAGGCGCCAAAGACGAAGAGCAGTAGCAGGCTGAACAGGACGATGCCGGCGCCCATGAAGGGCAACGCGAAGGCCCCATGGAAGAGGTCCATCAGCCGTTCGCTGGCGGCCAGTTGCAGGAACCAGGTCTGGCCGTCGTGTTCGACCGGCGCGGTGGCGCCATACATGAGGATGCCCTGGCGCTCGAACTTGAATTGTCCCAGCTCTTCCGGACGCACCGAGGTGCTCGCAGGCCAGAAAGTCGCATCGGTGGACGTCAGGGCCACGTTTGCCGAAAGGTCCAGCACGCGGTAGCCGATCTCCTGCCGCATGCTTTCATAGGTCCAGGCCCGATCGGCCTCGCTGTGATCGAATCCCACCGGGCGCCCGCCAGCATCGAACTGGAGTTTTTCCGCCAGCTCCTGGGTGCGTTCGGCCATGTTCGTGACCGACAGGATGTCGCTCTCTGAGGTGGCCAGGGCCAACGCCGCCGACACGATCAGCAGGATGCTCAGCGCCACGCCGGCAATGTAAGCCAGCAGCACCTTGAACCTGAGGCTACTCAACCACGTCGACCTGGCGCAGCGCATAACCTAGACCTCGCACGTTGACAATGCGTTGGCGCGAGCCGATGGCCAGCAGCTTGCGGCGGATACGGTGCAGGGCCACGTCCAGGGCGTTCGGCGTGACTGCTTCGCTCAAGCCCCAGCCTGCCGCCTCGATGTGGGGGCGGCGGACGATTTCACCGGGCTTGCGCAACAGCAGCAACATGATCTGCATTTCCGCCGGTGCCAGGGCGATGCTCTCGTCCGCGCAGTACAGCAGGCCTGTATCGGGTTGCAGGCTCAGGTCACCATGGCTGGGTGCGAGAGGACGACAGTCCACGGGCCTTCGTAGCAAGGCCCGTACACGGGCGATCATTTCATCCATGGCGAACGGCTTGGGCAGGTAGTCATCGGCACCGGCATCGAGCCCCTGTACCCGATCATGCAAGGCATCCCGTGCCGTCAGTACCAGACAAGGCAGGCCAAGCCCGGCGCTGCGCAGACGCTTCAACAAGACGAGCCCGTCACCGTCTGGCAAGCCGCGATCAAGGATCAACGCCTGGTAGGGCACCCGTTGGATGGCCGCCCACGCGCCATCCATGCGGTTGATCACATCGACGGCAATCCCGGCGTTCGTCAGTCCCGTGCAGACCAGCTGTGCCAAGCGTTCGTGGTCCTCGACCAGCAGAATGCGGCTCATCAGAAGCGGTACAGGTAGCCAAACAGCGCACTGTTTTCGGTAGAACGGTCTACCAGCGGACTGTCCTTGATTTCGCTGTCCAGGCGCGTCGCCTTCAGGTCGAGGAACACAGAGTGGTGCTGATCGAACATATAGTTTCCCCGGACGCCAAACTCGGTATTGAGGGCAGACTTGCCATCATAGGCCGCGCGATCGATGCGCGCTTCACTGTCACGCACGCCAAAATAATAATCGACGTATTTTTTGTCCTGCCACATCGCCGTTGCATGGGGCGTGAGGGTGATGTGGTCGCCGAGCCGCCAGGATCGCTCCAGGCCCAGGTTGAAACGTTGGCCGTCGCTATGGCCCGATGCATCCGCCAGCCACTCGGCGTGCACGTCCACCCAGTCGGTGCGCCACTGCACTTTGGCGCCGGCCCAGAAGCCGCTTTTACGGTCGCTCATGCCATCGAAGACCCGTGAGTCATCGGCATCATAACCACTGAAGTCGTACTGGCCCACGAGGCTGAAATCGATGTGCTGGGTATCGTTGAGTTCGAGCTGTGTCAGCTTGACCTCGGCGTTTGGGCCGAACACCCGCAAGTATTCGTTCTCGAAGTAGATCAGCGGGATCGCCTTGTTGTCACGATCGATGCCGGTATAGGGCTGCTGGCTGCTGATTGCACCGACTCCCAGTCCCCAGGACGAAGACGGTTCGGCGGTTTCAGGTTCAGCGGCCTGTGCGGCGATCGCCGAACTGGCTACGGCGAGCAGGACGACACTCGGGATTGTTGAAACGGCTAAGCGCAGCAAATGCATGGAGTGCTCCAACGGGACAGGATGAAATACGTGCCTATCGTTAAGCACTTTCCCTTACCGGATGCTTACCGTTATTTGCCGAAAGCTTGACCCTGATCAAGGCAAATCGAAATGCCCGCGTCATCGCCGTTATAAGTGCCAAGCAGCGCTCTATCAGGGGTGATGGCTATTTGGTATTGCGCTAAGATCGCGCCAGGTCAGCGTGTATAAAAGCCTTTCTACAACAAGTTCACGCGTCACTAATTCAATATGAAATGAGGCTTGAACGGAAATGCTCAGGAATGCACCGCTGCGTCTGAAACTTTTATTGATCCTGCTACTTCCTCTGTTGGGATTCTTGTCCTTGGCCGGCGTCTTTATCGTGGACAACTACAAGACCTTGCGCGATATGGACGCCACGGTCGCCGCCAGCGCCACGGCACAGAAGTTGAGTCAACTGATCACGGTATTGCAGCGCGAGCGCGGCGCCAGCGGGGTTTTCCTGGGCAGCGGCGGCAAGTCCATGGGCGAACGTATGGCCCAGGCGCGCCAGGATTCCAATGCCTCGGCCAAGGTGGTGCGCGGGTTGTCTGCGTCGGACAGTGCGCAATTGGACAATGTTCTCCAGGCATTGGACCAGTTGCCCGTCATTCGTGGGCAAGTGGATAAGTTGGGTATCAGCAGCACCGAATCCGGTGTTCGTTATACCGAGATCATTCAAGCGCTCATGGGCTATACCCATTCTTTGGAAGCGACGATCAACAACGCCACCATTGTTCATGCGCTCAATGCCCTCAATCAGTTTATCGAGATGAAAGAGCGGGCCGGACGCGAACGGGTCGTGCTGGGCCTGGTATTCAGCCAGGATCGTTTCGATGAGACCTTATTGTCGCGCTTTAGCCGCAATCTTGGTGAGTTCTCTGCGTATTCCGACGCGTTCCGTCGCCAGGCCCAACCCGTCTTGCTTCAACAGTTCACCGAGCAGATGCTCAAGCCCGCTGCGGTCGAAGTCGGTAAGTTGCAGCGCCTGGCTTTCGAAGTGCCATTGGGCCAGTCCCTGGGCATCAAGCCAGAGGCCTGGTTTGAACTCTCCACTCAGCGCATCGATATGATGAGCCAAGTGGAAGACGCCCTCGGCCAAAGCATCAGCCGCCTGGCGATTCACGGCCGCGATGAAGCAAGTCGTGCGTTGTGGCTGACCGTCGCTGCGGTCGTCGTGGCGCTGCTGGCGGTGACAGTGTTGTCGTATGTGATCATCCGCCTGATCGATCTGGCGGTGCGCGATGTGAACCAGGCCCTGAACGGCCTGGCACAGCGTGACCTCACCGCCAGGGCCACCTACGAAGGCCGCGATGAGTTCGGCCAGATCTCGCGCAACCTCAATCGCATGGCGCAGGAGATCAGCGAGATCGTGCAGGAAATCGGCAACGCCACGGCGCAAGTGGCGACCGCCGCGCAAGAGTCTTCCACGGTGACGGTCCAGACCAGCATGAGTGTCGAGCAACAGCGCCAAGGCACCGAGCTGGTGGCCACGGCGATCAATCAGATGAGTGCCACGGTGCGCGAGGTGGCGCAAAGTACCAACGATGCGGCGCACATGTCGCAACAGGTCAACCTCAGCACGGCCCAAGGGCGCGTGGAAATCGAAAGCACCATCGGGCTGATCCGCCAATTGTCCGGGCAGGCCGAGGAGACCGCGCAAATCATTGGTGATCTCAAGCTGGAAAGCGATGCCATTTCCTCGGTGCTCGATGTGATTCGCGGCATTGCCGAACAGACCAATCTATTGGCGCTCAATGCGGCGATTGAAGCGGCGCGGGCCGGTGACCATGGCCGCGGTTTTGCGGTGGTCGCCTCCGAAGTGCGCACCCTGGCGCAAAAGACCCAGGAGTCCACAGGCAACATTCAACAGATGATCAGCAACCTGCAGGCCGGTTCGGATCGCGCGGCGCTGTCCATGCAGCAGACCCTGGACAAGGCCCAGGACGGGGCGAGCAAAGTCGAGCGCGCGGGGGAGTTGCTGGTGGAGATCGCCGAGGGGGTGGCGACGATCAGCGACCGTAACATCCAGATCGCCTCCGCGGCCGAAGAGCAGAGCGCGGTGTCCGAAGACATCAATCGCAACGTGAACGAGATCAACGACCTGGTGATCCAAGTGAGTGCCGGCGCCGAGCAGACGGCCATCACCAGCCAGGAACTGGCGCGCCTGGCCGAGCACCAGCAACAGTTGGTCAATCGCTTCAAGGTCGCCTAGGTCTTGCAACCTCGGGCCTTCGACGCAAGGCCCGGGTGTGCGCTCAGACGATATCGTCGATCAGGATATGGCGCTCGCCGCGGCTGCATTGTTCGATCCGCGCCTCGACCTTGTAGACCTTGCGCAGCATCGATTCGCTGATCACCTCGGCGCTCGGGCCGCTGCCCTGGGCGGTGCCGTCGGCGATGACCAGCACCTGGTCGGCAAAGCGCAGGGCCTGGTTCAGGTCATGGATGGCGATGAACACAATGACCTCGCGTTTGCGCGCCAGGGCCCGCATGAAGTTCAGCACCTGGACTTGCCGGTGCATGTCCAGGGCGCTGGTCGGTTCATCCATCAACAGGATTTCCGGTTCGCGCACCAGGGTCTGGGCGATCGACACCAGTTGCTGCTGTCCGCCGCTGAGCTCGCCGAGATTGCGGAACGACAGTTCGGTGATGCCCAGCGCGGCGAGAATGTCATCCACCAACTTGAGCTCATCATCGTGGACGACCCAGCCCGGCGTAAGCTGCTTGCGCGCCAGCAGCACCGACTCGTACACCGTCAACCGGGCGCTGGCGTTCAAGCCCTGGGGCATGTAGCTGATGCCCTGCGGTCCCTTTTTCGAGTCCTCCAATACCACTTGCCCGGGGCCGTCGATCAAGCCAGCCATGCGCTTGAACAAAGTGGACTTGCCCGCCGCGTTGGGGCCGACCACCGCCACCACCTGGCCGCCGACAAAGGCTGCCGTGGTCACGCCGTGAATGACCGTGCGCTGGCCGTAGCGTGCGCCGAGATTCTCCAGCCGGATCGTTACCATGAGTTTTTCTTCCCACCGAGAATCAAGGATATGAAGAAGGGCACGCCGATCAGCGACGTCACCACGCCGATGGGGAAAATGGCCCCGGGAATCAGGGTTTTGCTGATCACCGAACTGGCGGACAGAATCAGTGCGCCGGTCAGCAGGGACGCCGGCAGGAAGAACCGCTGGTCTTCACCGATCAGCATTCGTGCGATGTGCGGTCCGACCAGACCGATGAAGCCGATGGTGCCGACAAACGCCACCGGGAACGAGGCGAGCAGGCTGACCATGATCAGCGTCTGGAAGCGCAGGCTGCGCACGTTGATGCCGAAACTCGCGGCCTTGTCATCCCCCAGGCGCAGTGCGGTCAAGGCCCAGGCACGCCGGGCGAAAATCGGCAGGGTGACCAGGATTACCAGGCAGATCACCCCGAGCTTGGGCCAGGTGGCTTTGGTCAGGCTGCCCATCGTCCAGAACACCACGGCGGCCACGGCTTGTTCGGTGGCGAAGAATTGCACCAGCGCCAACAGCGCGTTGAAGGTGAACACCAGGGCGATGCCGAGCAGGACGATGGTCTCGGCGCTGACACCGCGGCGCAGGCTCAGGAAGTGGATCAGCAAGGCCGACAGCATGGCCATGATGAACGCGTTCAGCGGCACCATGTACTGCGCCGCCAACGGGAACAAGGCCACGCCAAACGCCAGGCCCATGGCCGCACCGAAACTGGCGGCGGCGGAAATGCCCAGGGTGAACGGGCTGGCCAGCGGGTTGTTGAGGATCGTCTGCATCTGCGCGCCGGCCAGGGACAACGCCGCACCGACCGCAACGGCCATCAGCGCCACGGGCAGGCGGATATCCCACATCACCACGCGGACCTGGGGCGATGCGCTGTCCGGTGAAAACAGCGCGCCGAGCACTTCGTCGAGGCTGTAGCGCGCCGGCCCGAGGGCCAGGTCGAGCAGCACGCTGCAGATCAGCAGCAGCGCGAGCCCGGCGAGGATAAGGCGCTTGCGCAGCACCAGGCGTCGGTAGGTGTCACGTTGCATCACCAGGGTTTCGTTCAGCGTGGTCATGGCTTGTCCTCGGCCTGGCGCAGGCTGACGGCGTAGCCCGGTTCATAAGGGACCGGCAGGAACTGCTCGTGCAATTGGCGGAACGAGGCGTCCGGGTCCAGGTCGGCAAACAACGTCGGGTGAAACCATTTGGCCAATTGCTGGATGGCGACGAACTGATAGGGGCTGTTGTAGAACTGGTGCCAGATGGCGTGGAACGCCTGGTCGTCCTGAGCCTTGATGCCGGCATAGGCCGGCCGCTGGGTGTACCACGCCAGTTTTTGCCTGGCTTGGGCCATGTCCGCCCCCGGGCCGACGCCGACCCAATGGCCGCCAGGGGCAAAGGCTTCCCAGTTGGCACTGGTGACCACCACCTGCGCCGGGTTGGCGACCACCACTTGCTCGGCGTTCAACTGGCCGAACGTGGTGGGGATGATGCCTTTGGCAATGTTGTCGCCACCGGCCATTTCGACGAACAGGCCGAAGTTCTCGTTGCCGAAGCTCAGGCAGCAATCATCGGTGTAGCCGCCGATGCGTTCGATGAAGACCTTTGGCCGGGCCGGGTGGCGCGCCTCGATGACGTCGGTGACGCGTCGAATCTGCTGGTTGCGAAAGTCGATGAACGCCTCGGCCCGGGCTTGCTTGCCGAACAATTGGCCGAACAGGCGCATGGTCGGCTCGGTGTTCTGCATCGGGTTGTTGCGAAAGTCGACATAGACCACCGGGATGCCCAAGGCGTCGAGCTTTTCGATGTAACGCGCGTCCTCGGTGGCGTGCTGGGCTTCGATATTGAGGATGATCACATCCGGACGCTGGGAAATCGCCTGCTCGATGTCGAAGGTGCCGTCCTCGAAGCCACCGAAGGTCGGGATCTTGGCGATGTCGGGATATTTGCGCAGGTAGGCGCCGTAGGTGTCCGGATCGGACTGGATCAGGTCCTTGCGCCAACCGACGATGCGTTCGATGGGGTTTTGCGTGTCCAGCGCCGCCACCAGGTACAGCTGGCGGCCTTCGCCGAGAATCACCCGCCGCACTGGGAGGTGCACCTTGACCTGGCGCCCGAGCAGATCGGTCACGCTGCCCAGGGCCGGATCCGTCGCGGCGGCGACAGCGTTGCGTGGCGCCAGGGAAAACAACGACAAGCCGAGCCACCCGGCGAACAGCAGGGTGGCGAGCGTGTGATGACGCAAAACGGTAACCATGGTTCAGGCCTTTACAGAAGCCGACCGGGACAACGGCGCAAACCGCCAGCCCGGCCCGCGGGTTTCAGAAATCAACGGTGGCGGACAACAGCAGCGTGCGCGGTGCGCCTTGGGAAAACGCACCATAGGAGGCGACCCCCGACCAGTAGGCGCGGTCAAACACGTTCTGCACCGTGGCGCGAAAAATCGTGGGCCGCTCGGCGATGCGCGTGGCATAGCGGGCGCCGACATCGAAGCGGGTCCAGGCATCCAGTGCCTGGGTGTTGGCCTGGTCGACGTACTGGCTGGCGGTGTAGATCGCGCCGCTGGTCAACGTCAGCCCGTCGATGCCCGGGGTGTCCCACTCGGCCCAGAGGTTGGCCTGGACCTTGGGCACGCCCACCGGTGTGTTGCCGCGATTGGCGGCCACGGCAGTGCGGGTCAGCTCCCCATCGAGCAGCGTCACGCCACCGAGCAGGCGCGTGCCTCGGGCCACCTCGCCGGACAGGTTCAGTTCCATGCCACGGTTGCGTTGCTGGGCCTGGACCGAAAACACCCCGTTCGACAATTCACCGCTGGGTTTCTGGATCTGGAACAGCGCCAGCGTGGCCATGAAACGGTCGTAGTCGAGCTTGATGCCGATCTCCTGCTGGCGGGAGATGTAGGGTGAGAAAACCTCATCCGCGTTGGTTGCAGCGGACGGCGCAATGTCGCCCTTGCTCAGGCCTTCGATGTAGTTGTAGTACAGCGCGACATGGTCCCAGGGCTTGGCAACGATGCCGAACAGCGGCGTGGTTTTGCTTTTGTCGTAGGACGGGATGGCAACGGTGGTGCTGAAGTTTTCCGACTGGACGTTCTGCCTGCGCAGCCCGAGGGTGACTTGCAGGCGTTCATCGAGCACCGACAGGGTGTCGGCCAGGGCGACGCCGGACAATTGGCTCTCGGAGACTTTCGGGGTGTTGGGTTCGGCGAGGTTGGGCCGGGGCCGGTCGATCGGGTGATAGATGTTCGAGAGGATGGCGGGGCCGGAAATAATGCCCCGGGACAACTCGTCGCGATAACGGCTGACTTGCAACACCGCACGGTGGCTGACCGGCCCGGTGTCGAAGCCCAGGCGCGCGCCGGCGTCGACGGTGTAGCGCCGGACCTTGAATTGGTAATAGCCGGGATCTGATGACGTGTCGCCGGCCGCGTTGATGATGGTCGGGGTCTGGTCGGACATGCGCTCGACCTCGGATTTTCCGCCACCGGCGTGGGCAAACAGCGTCAGTTGGTCGCTGAGGTCATATTCGCCACTCAGCAACGCCGACTTGTCCCGGGCTTGGGAGCGGCCCCAATCCTGGCTGACACTGGTCCGGCCGTTGGCGGCCGAGGGCATCTGCACGCCGGGGGCGATCCTGAAGGGCCGCGATGCGGCGTCGAACGTTTCCTTTTGATTGATCAGGTCCAGGCTCGTGCGCAGGCGATCCCCTTGGTAATCCAGGGAGATGGCGCCAGTACCGACCTCTCGGGACTGCTTGTCGATGGCCGTGTCGCCCTGCTGCAGGCTGCCGTTGAACCTGATCCCGAACCGGCGCTCTTCACCAAAACGCCGGCTGACGTCGAGGTGGCCGCCCAGTTGCGAATCCGTGGCGTAGCGGCTGGTGAATCGGGTCAGGTCCTCGTCGAGGGCGCGCTTGGGGACCACGTTGATCACGCCGCCCACTGCGCTGTTGGGTGACATGCCATACAGCAGGGCGGCAGGCCCCTTGACCAGTTCGATACGCTCGGCGTAATCGGTGAACACCCGGTAGTTGGACGCCACGCCATACACACCGTCGAACGCCAACTCCCCGAGATTGCCTTCCCCCAGCGGAAAACCGCGGATGAAGAATGAGTCGACGATGCCGCCCGCCTGGCCAGTGGCGCGCACCGAAGCATCGCGCTCCAGCAAATCGCCCACGGTGACCGCCTGTTGATCGTTGATCATCGTCGAGGTGTAGCTGCTGACGCTGAACGGCGCATCCATCACATCGGCGTTGCCCAGCAGACCGAGGCGTGCGCCGCGGGCGACCTGGCCGCTGGCGTCGGTGAGTGGCAAGTCGGTGCCGGGTCTGCCGGCGGCACCGACGTTGATCTCCGGCAGGGACACTTGGCGCAGCACCAGGGTATAGCTGCCATCGTCGCGGGCAATCATCTCCACACCGCTGTCACCCAGCAGGCGCGCAAGCGCTTGCGCTGCCGGATAAGTCCCGGACAGTCCCGGGCTGAGCAGCCCCTCGGTGATCGACGGCTGGAACGACAAGGCAATGCCAGCGGTGATCGCAAAGCTCGACAGGGCAGCGCCGAGCGGCCCGGGGGCGATGTCATAGGCCCGGGGGGCAATGGCTTCCAGTTGCGCGGGCACGGCGGCCAAGGCGAACGACCCGGTGACCGTGCCCAAGGCAAGGCTCAACAGCACACTGCGCATGACGAGCTTGGACGGACGATCCGAATGCAGGGGCCGTGCAACGAGCATGGATGGATGACCCTATGGACGAGATGAAATGGTTATTCCTTTCTTTGCCAGTTGAGATCAAAAAAAGTATCACCAAGGGCAGCAAATTTTTTTGCGGGGTCAGGCAGGGGAGAGCGTCACCCAATAACCGCTCAAATGGCCGCTGACCAGGATCGGGTAGGTTTGCGCCAGCATATTGAGCGTGCGCTGGGTATCGCTGATGGGAAAGGCGCCGGAAACCCGCAGTTCGGCAATGGCCGGGTCGCAACGCACGAAGCCCCGGCGATAGCGGGTCAGCTCGGCGACGAAGTCCGCCAGGCGCATCTTGTCGGCCATCAGCATGCCTTGGGCCCAGGCGCCGACGTTGCGGTCTGCCGGGCTCAACGGGCCGAAGGCCTGTGCCGAGAAGTCAGTGCGCTGCCCGGCGTTGACAACGAGCGGCGCGGCCTGGCGAGCATCGGCCAATTCAATCCGCACAGCGCCTTCGAGTACCGCCAGATGGGTGGTCGATGGCAGTTGGCGCACGGTGAACCGCGTGCCCAGGGCCTGCATCCGCCCCTCACGGGTACTGACCAGGAACGGTCGCGCCTGGGGTGAAGCATCCGGCGCGGTCTGCACCAGGATTTCCCCTTCGCGCACCTGGATGAGCCGCTGCTGGGTGTCGAACAGCACGTCGATGGCCGTGTCGGTATTGAGGGTGATGTGGGAACCGTCGGCCAGGGTCAGCTCGCGACGCTCGCCCACGGCGGTGCGATAGTCGGCGGACCATTGCTGCGATTGCGCCAGTTTCCAACTGCCCCAACCGGCAGGCACCACGGCCAGCAGCAACGCCAGTTTGCCAAGGGCCGTGCGCCGTTCGGGGCTGCTCGGGCGATCCAGCGCCGACATCGCCAGCGAGCGTGGCAAACCGCCGAGCTTGCCTTGCAGCACTTGCGCACGGGACCAGGCCCGGCCGCGCTCGGGGCTGCTGGCCCTCCAGCATTCCCACTCGGCGCGCTCGCTGTCGCTGAGGTCGCGCTCACTCAAACGCATCAGCCACTCAGCGGCTTCTTCGAGGACCTTGGGATCGAGCGGCGGCTCATGACGTCGGGTGAGCATTCATTCCACCAACATCAGGCACTGCACGAACGCCTGCTTCATGTAGCGCTTGACCGTGATCAGCGAGACGTCCAGTTGTTGGGCGATGTCGTCGTATTTCAGGCCGCCGATCTGCGACAGCAGGAAGGCCCGTTTGACCGGCGCCGGCAGCGTGTCGAGCATGGCGTCGATTTCGTGCAGGGTTTCCAGCACCAGGAAGCGCAATTCAGGAGACGGTACTTCCTGGGCCGGCAAATGCGCGAGCGCTTCCAGGTAGGCGCGTTCCAGGGCCTTGCGCTGATACCAGTTGATGAGAATGCCCTTGGCGACGCAGCTCAGGTAGGCCCGGGGCTGGTCAATGACGGTGACTTGGGAGGCGAGAATGCGCGTGAAGGTGTCTTGGGCCAGGTCTGCTGCATCCATGGCGTTGCCCAATTTCTTCTTCAACGTGGCGTACAGCCAGCCATGATGGCCGGCGTACAGCGCTTCGATCACGCGCAGATGATGGTCGTTGTTCGCGGGCAGGGTTTCGCTCATGGCTGCGTTTTTTTTGCAATTGAGAAGTATTCCCAATGCTAAAGGACAACTTGTCCGGGACGCAAGCGGCATTCGACAACCCTGCTTCAGGTAGGCGACGGGTTTATCGGCCAGTATCGCAACGCGACGACGGGAATCAGTGCCAACCCATAAGCCAGGCAAACGAACAGGTAGGTGTACTGCAAGCCGTAGACCTGGCTGAGCAACCCCCCGGCGGAAATGCCCGCGATCGACGCAAATTGGGCGGTGCCCTGGGCAATGCCCAGCACGTGGCCTTGTCGCGAGCTGTCGGCGGATTTCGAGATCAGCGCCATCAGCACCGGCGTGGTGGCGCCCAGCAGCACCCCCCAGATGAAGTAGGCGACGACAAAAACGATGGCGTTGCGCGTAGTCCCTGCCAGGGCGGTCAGGGCGATGCACCCGAGCACGACGTAGAGGAGGCGGTGCAAGGTGTCCTGCTGGGTACGGTGCTCGAAATAGCGCGACCAGGCCGTGGCCGAGAGAATGAAACCCAGCGCCAGCAAGCCGTAGCAGAGGCCGACCACCGAGTGGCTGACGTCGAATACCGAGCTTACGTACAAGGAGAATGACGTCTGCGGCAGCATCCGCGCCAACAGCAGGATGCCCATGACGCACAGCAACGACAGCAACGGTGTGCCTTGCCAGACGCTGTCGGTACGACGGGTCGCTGCCGGGGCTTGGCCGGTCGCGGATTTCGTCACCGGTGGCACGTCCGGCAAGGTCATGGCGGCGACCACCGTGCACACCGCGCACAAGGCCGAGGCGATGATGTTGATCCAAAAGAACGTGGCGTAGTCGAGGATCAGCCCCCCGACCACCGCACCGAGCAATGAGCCGACGTTGGTGGATATTTGCAGGATCGCAAACAGCCGCGCTCGACGTGACGGGGCTTCGATGCTGACGCCGTAGGCCTGCGCCGGGGCGATGTAACCGGCAAAGGCGCCTTGCAGGAAACGCAGGATCAGGATGACCCAGATGTCACTGCTCAGCGCCAGCCCGAGCTGGGTCAGCGACAAGCCCGCCAGGGCGCGGATCATCATCAGCTTATGGCCGTAGCGATCACCGATACGGCCCCAGAACGCGCTGGTCAGGATGATGCCCAGCATTGGCCCGACATACACGGCGATGCTGGCGAAGCTGAAAACCGACTCCGACGACGTCAGCCCGCGCAGGTGCACCGGCCAGAACGGCCCGCTCATTTCCATCGCGCCCATGGAGATGAGCTGGATCGCGAACAGAAGGGAAACCAGGATTCTGACGTTCGAACCCTGGAGGGCACCTGCGTGGGACATGACTCGACCTCGGTGGTTAATCGCTGGCAAGCGGGTGGGTGTGCTGCGGGCGATGACTCGGTCGGCAAGATGCCCGGCTGCACGAAAGGTTGCAAGGCGTCGATAGCGCTGCGGCGGTTGTGTGCCCGAGCGTTCGGGGGCTGCCTGAAAAAATAACCGCCGGGGGGTGATACTTTTCCGCAGGTCGACTGGCAATAGGAGTGATTACCATTTTCTCTCGTCGGAAAGGATCCTTAAGCCATGTCTGCTGCACGTCGACCTTGTGGTGAGTCTGCGTTATCCCTCGCGATTCGTACCGCCACCCTGAGTTTCATGCTGGTCGCAGGAAGCGCCACCGCCTGGGCGGCAACCCCCGGGCAAAAGCCCGCCGCCGAGCAAACCTCGGACGTCCCTGCGGTCGACAACGGCCCAGGCTTGACCCTTGATGCCACCAACATCACCGGCACCCGCGACAACCCGAGCGCACTGCCGGCCGAGCTGGCCGGTGGTCAAGTGGCCCGTGGCGCGCGCCTGGGGATGATGGGCAACAAGGACGTGATGGACACGCCATTCAGCGTGACCAGCTACACCGCCAAGACCCTGGCCGACCTGCAAACCGTGACCGCGGCCGATGCCTTGCAACGCGACCCTTCGGTGCGCTCGACGGGCCAGGTGGGCGGTATCGTCGATTCGTTTTTCATCCGTGGTTTTCCCATCGGCGAGGGCAACCTTGGCGAACTGGCCTACGACGGCGTCTACGGCGTGGCGCCCAACTACCGGGTGTTCACCGACTATGCCGAACGGATCGAAGTGCTCAAGGGACCGGGTGCGCTGATGTACGGCATGTCGCCCAACAGCGGCGTGGGCGGGGTGATCAATATCGTCCCCAAGCGGCCGCTGGAAGAAGACCTGACGCGCTTTACCGGCAGCTATGCGTCTGATTCCTACGTGGGCGGGCACCTGGACGTCAGCCGCCGATTCGGCTCGGAAAACCAGTTCGGCGTGCGCTTCAACGGCAGCCTCCAGGGTGGCGACACGGCCGTCGATGATCAGGAGCGCGAGCTCAACATCGGCGCCATCGCCTTCGATTATCGCGGCGAGCGCCTGCGCTTGAGCCTCGACTTCATCAGCCAGAAAGAAAGCTTCGAAGGTGCTTCGCGGCCCTTCACCGTCGCGCCTGGCGTGGAGATTCCATCGGCCCCCAACGGCCGCACCAACGCGTCGCAGAAATGGGGCTGGTCGGACACCAAGGAGCAGTCGGCCTTGCTCGGTGGTGAATACGACCTGACGGACTCGGTCACGGTGTTCGCCCATGCCGGTGGCGGCCGGTCGGACGTCAAGCGGATGTCGGACCAAGTGCCGAGGATTCTTAACAGTGCCGGTGATATCAGCAACAGGCCGGGGTACTACAAATTCAACGTGGATCGTTCGACAGCCGACGTGGGGGTACGTGGTGTATTCGACACCGGCCCCGTCACTCACACGACGACGCTGATGGCGAGCACTTATCAGGATGAGCTGTCCCGGGGCATCACCAACGGGTCGGATGTCCCCTCGAACATCTATCACCCAGTGGACAGGCCCAAGCCCGCCATCAACGCGCCCAAGGTGTTGCGTGTTTCCGAGACGCAGCTGTCCGGCTTCGCCTTGACCGACACCTTGTCGGCATTGGATGACCGTGTCCAACTGACCCTGGGGTTGCGCCGGCAAAACGTCAAGTCGGAAAACTACAACACCACCGTGATCACTCCGTCCTACGACAAAAGCAAAACCACGCCAATGTTCGGTGTCGTCGTCAAGCCCTGGGAAGACGTGTCGCTCTACTACAACTATGTCGAGGGTCTGAGTAAAGGTGACACCGCGCCCGCCAACGCGATCAATTCCAACCAAATGTTCGCACCTTATGAATCCAGGCAACACGAGATGGGCGTCAAGTATGAGCACGGCACGTTCATGACCACCCTGGCACTGTTCCAGATCGAGAAACCCAGTGGCGAGCTCGATGCGAACGATGTCTTCTCGGTGCAGGCCGAACAGCGCAACCGTGGTGTGGAATTGAGTGTGTTCGGCGAAGTGGCTCCCGGTACCCGCTTGATGGGTGGCGTGACACTGCTCGACGGCGAACTGACGGATTCCGCCACGGTGGCAAACCGTGGCAATAAACCGGTCGGCGTGCCAGACGTCCAAGCCAACCTGTGGGCGGAATGGGACACCCCGTGGGTGGAAGGCTTTACCCTCACCAGCGGTGCGATCTACACCAGCAGCCAATACGTGAACCAGGCCAACACCCAGGAGCTGGATGCCTGGACCCGCTTTGACGCGGGTGCTCGCTACGCCACCAAGATCGAAGGTCGACCGACGACGTTCAGGGCCACGGTCCAGAACGTCTTTGACCGTGAATACTGGTCGGGCGTCGCCTCGTATGGTGCTTTCTCGCCAGGCTCTCCGCGTACCTTGCAGTTGTCGGCCACGGTGGATTTCTGAGGCGGGGCGAGGGGCTCAAGCACAGGACCAATCCTTTATATAGGAGGGTGCTATTCACTCAAGAAGAACGATGAACCTGTGGCGAGGGAGCTTGCTCCCGCTCGAGTGCGAAGCGCTCGCAAAAAGGGGCTGCTAAGCAGCCCAGCGGGAGCAAGCTCCCTCGCCACAAGGATTTAGGCAGGTCTTAAGTGAACAGCGCTATTGCCCTTTGGCCGGCAGCCCCATCTTTTCCAGCGTCAGCGTTTCATCGGCGCGCCCCCAGCCACCGTCTGCCACCTCTTCCACCAGGACCATGGTGAACGGACGAACCCCTTCGCCGAAGTATTCGACGAACATCTCCGTGGTGCGGTGGATGATCTCTTCCTTGCGCGCGTGGTCCAGGATTCCTTCGGGAAATTTGTAGTTGGCAAATGGCATGGATCGACTCCGTGGGTGTGAAAGATTCGGCAGGGGCGAGGGGCCCCTGGCGCGCATCTTTCTCCTTTAGGTCCGTGGAATAAATCCCTCTGGGTTGGCATCTGCATTCAACGTGCGTGAACAATCGCGCACTCAGTGCGAATGACGCGGCTCACCACTACGAGCAATCACCCGCAGGTGCAACGTCGCCGGCTCCAGGCACCCCCCCGTGGAAAGCTGTCCCACCAATTGCCGATACAGTTCCTGCCAAGGGGTTTGCGAGGGCGGGATGTTCGGCGTCCACGCGAGTCGGCGCCGGGCCATTTCTTCCTCGTCGATCAGCAGGTTCACCGTGCGGGTGTTCAGGTCCACTTTCAGCCGGTCGTTGGTTTGCAGCAACGCCAGGCCGCCACCCACAGCCGCTTCAGGCGACATGTTGAGGATCGATGGGCTCGCCGAGGTGCCGCTCTGGCGACCGTCCCCCAGGCAGGGCAGGGAGTCGATGCCTTGTTTGATCAGTGCGGCTGGCGGGGCCATGTTCACCACCTCCGCGCTGCCGGGGTAGCCCACCGTGCCAACGCCGCGAATCACCAGGATGCAGCGCTCATCGATGTCCAGCGCCGGGTCGTCGATGCGGGCGTGGTAATCCTCCGGTCCTTCGAAGACGATGGCCCGGGCTTCGAAACTGTTCTCGGCGCCGGGCTCGGACAGGTAGGTCTTGCGAAACGCCTCGCCCACCACCGACATCTTCATGATCGCGCTGTCGAAGAAATTGCCGCTGAGTACGATGAAACCGGCACGGTGCTTGAGCGGCGTCTCAAAGGGATGGATCACATCGGCGTTGCTGGTCAGGCTGTCGCTGACGATTTCGCCGATGGTCCTGCCGCTGACCGTGGCGCAGCTTTCGTGCAGGCGTCCGGCTTTTTGCAGTTCATGCATGACCGAGGGCACGCCGCCGGCCCGATGGAACCCTTCGCCCAGGTACTTGCCCGCCGGCATGCAATTGACCAGCAGCGGCACGTCTTCGCCAATCTGTTGCCAATCGTCCAGGCTCAGTTCGACGCCCATGTGCCGGGCGATGGCGATCAGGTGCGGCGGGCAATTGCTCGAAGCGCCGAGGGCGGAGGCGACGGCGATGGCGTTCTCGAAGGCCTGGCGGGTCATGATCTGGGAAGGGCGCACGTCCTGGAGCACCAATTCGCAGATACGCTTGCCGGTGGCGTAGGCCATTTGCCCGCGCTCGCGATAGGGCGCCGGGATGCTCGCGCAACCGGGCAGCGACATGCCCAGGGCTTCGGCCAGGGCGTTCATCGACAAGGCGGTGCCCATGGTGTTGCAGTGACCCACCGAGGGCGAGGCCGCGGTGGTCATTTCCATGAAGCCTTCGTAGTCGATCTCGCCGGCGGCCATCAGGTTGCGCGCATGCCAGAGCACGGTGCCGGAGCCGATCAGTTCGCCCTTGTGATGGCCGTCGAGCATCGGCCCGCCGGACAGGACAATGGCGGGCAAGTCGGTGGTCGCCGCCGCCATCAGGCAGGCGGGCGTGGTCTTGTCGCAACCGGTGGTGAGCACCACGCCATCCAACGGGTAGCCGTGAAGGATTTCCACCAGCCCCAGGTAGGCCAGGTTGCGGTCCAGCGCCGCCGTGGGCCGCCGCGACTGTTCGGCGATCGGGTGCACCGGGAATTCCATGGGAATGCCACCGGCATCACGAATACCGGCCTTGACCCGTTGGGCCAGTTCCAGGTGATGACGGTTGCAGGGCGTCAGGTCGCTGCCGGTCTGGGCGATGCCGATGATCGGGCGTCCCGATTGCAGCTCTTCGCGGGTCATGCCGTAGTTCATGTAGCGTTCGACATACAGCGCGGTCATGTCCGCGTGGGCCGGGTCGTTGAACCATTGCTCGCTGCGCAGGCGGCGTTTAGGCGTGTCACTCATGATTCATGTCTCTCTTGTAATTGGATGAATCGGTCACGGTGGTGGCCTCAGCGGCCCAGCAGACCTCGGGCGGCGAGGTTACGGATCAAGGCGCTGACACCGAAGGTCCAGGGGGCGGCATCGCAGCTGTGGGTGACCTGATTATGCAGGCTGCCGAGCAACGGGCTGCTGATGCTGACCACGTCCCCGCGCTTGTGGGTGAAACCGCTGCCGGGATGATCGCGGTCTTCGGTGGGGGCGAACAGGGTACCGAGAAACAGCACGAACCCGTCCGGATATTGGTGGTTGGCGTTGAGCGTCTGGCCCGCCAGGTCCTGCGGGTCACGGCTGATCTGGCTCATGGAACTCGAACCGTGCAGTCGGTAGCCATCTTCGCCTTGTACCTTGAGATCAACCACGCAAGCGCGAACGTCATCCAGGCTGAAGTGTTCGTCGAACAGGCGAATGAACGGGCCGATGGCGCAAGACGCGTTGTTGTCCTTGGCCTTGCTCAGCAACAGCGCACTGCGGCCTTCGATGTCCCGCAAGTTGACATCGTTGCCCAGGGTGGCGCCGTGGATCTGGCCACGGCTGTTCACCGCCAGCACCACTTCCGGTTCCGGGTTGTTCCATTGCGAGATCGGATGAATGCCGATGCGGCTGCCGCTGCCCACGGCGGCCAGGACCGGTGCCTTGGTGAAGATTTCCGCATCCGGGCCGATGCCGACTTCCAGGTATTGCGACCACATGCCCTGTTCAATGAGCAAGGCTTTCAGGCGCATGGCTTGCTCGGATCCCGGCACGATGGCCCGCAGGTTGTCGCCGATCACGCTGTGCACGGTGGCACGGACAGCCTCGGCCTTTGCCGCGTCACCGCCGGCCTGTTCCTCGATCACCCGTTCGATCATGCTGGCGGCGAACGTTACGCCGGCGGCCTTGATCACTTGCAAGTCCAGGGGCGGCAAGAGGAACGGCTTGGTCGGGTCGGCATCAATGCCGGTATTGGCCAGCAACGCTTCGACGCTGGCGATGAAGGTACCGGGCGCCTGCCTGACAGCGGCCAGGGGGGATTCTGTTTCCAGCAAGTCGCTCAATGTCGCAAAACGCTCCGACAGGTCGAACACCCCGTCACTGCGCAGCACCACGGGTGAAGGGCCGGCGATCCGGCCTGGCACCCAGGCACGACCAATCAGGGTGCCGGCGACGCCATCGACGGGCAGGGTGTTCTCGGGAGTCAGCATCAGCGACATGGGCAGTCTTCCTGGTGAGTAAAGCGTTCAAGCTAGGGCGCGCTGTTGATGAACTCCAATGAGATATATTCAGTATCTGATAACGTCCGGTTATTGCATCGTCGAGGATTGCCCATGTCCGATCTGTCTTTCTCCAGCTTCTGCGGCTGGCTCAAATTTCGCCATCTGCTGCTGATCGATACCTTGGGGCGCACCTGCAACATGCATCTGGCGGCCGAGCAGATGAACCTCAGCCAGCCGGCCGTGAGCAAGATGCTCAAGGAAATCGAAAGCCTGCTCGGCTTTGCCCTGTTCGAACGCCGCCCCCGGAGCATGCCGCCCACCGCACTGGGCGAACATGTGCTGCGCTACGCGCAGATCGCCTTGAACGACGCCCGTTCGTTCGTCGAGCAAATCAGCAGCCTGCGCGAAGGCGGCCATGGCTACCTCAAGGTCGGCGGTATCTTTGCCGCGACGGCGGTGGCCTTGCCCGAGGCGATCCTGCAGATCAAGCAACGCTGGCCCTTGCTGTCCATCGAGGTGGTGGAGCAGACCAGCAACCATCTGATGAAGATGCTTGAAGAAAAGAAACTTGACCTGGCCGTGGCGCGGTTTACCGAGCAAAGCCAGCAACAGCGCTACGATTTCCAGCCCCTGGCCCCGGAGCCGTTCTGCATCGTGGTCAACGACCGCCACCCCCTGGCGAGCGCCGGGCCGACCTCCTTGCAGCAATTGGTGGACCAGCCGTGGATTCTCTACCCGGTCGGCACGCCGATCCGCGCCCGCATGGAACTGGCCTTCGCCGAAGCCGGGGTGGGAATGCCGCGCAACACCATCGACACCATTTCCATGCAGACCTTCCTCCAGGTCCTGCAACGCGGCCCCATGATCGGCATGCTGCCCAATGCCATGGTCGATCCGCTGCTCGAAAGCGGCCAGCTCAAGACCCTCGATACGCCGCTGCACCTGGTGCCGCAGGATTACGGGATCCTGACGCGAAAGGATGAGCCGTTGGTGGGCGCGGCGCTGGAGTTCGCCGAGATCCTGAAGGACAACGCCCGCCTGGCCGCAATACTGGACACTTAGGGGGCTCGCTGACTCCATCCTGCGGAGGGCTTAGGTTGGCAAGGTCGCTTTTGTGGCGAGGGAGCTTGCTCCCGCTGGGCTGCGTAGCAGACCCAAAGCCGTGAACTCAACTTGCCTGGTACACCGAGTTGCCTGGTTTCAGGGCCGCTGCGCGCCCCAGCGGGAGCAAGCTCCCTCGCCACAAAACTCATACAAACTTAAAGCATGCTGCCACGACCGGGGGGGGCGGCGGCATTGGAGAGAGCCGACGGCTATCTCGATAACGTCTCGTTATCAACTAATCCAAAAATGCCATTGGGAAAGAATCGATCCCCGACAGTAGAGTCCTCGTTCAATCGCCGGATGACTCGCTCATTCGACGTGACCCAATAAAAACAATCAGGGGTTACTTATGCAAACCATCTCCGAGCAGTTGCCCGCCCAGGCACAAGCTGGCGAGCTCGACTTCGAAGACCGGACCTACCGCAAGGTCATCTGGCGCATCCTTCCCGTCCTGCTCCTGTGCTACATGGCGGCGTACCTCGATCGGGTGAACATCGGGTTCGCCAAGCTCGACATGCTCAACGAGCTGCAATTCAGCAACACCGTGTATGCCTTGGGCGCCAGTATGTTTTTCTGGGGCTATTTCCTCTTCGAAGTCCCCAGCAACCTGTTGCTGCATCGCTTTGGCGCGCGGTTCTGGATCGCCCGGATCATGCTCAGCTGGGCGGTGATCTCCATGGCCGTGGCCTACACCGTGCCGCTGGCGGCGTTTTTCCATCTCGAATCGAGCACGATGTTCTACGTGCTGCGTTTCCTGCTGGGGATCTGCGAAGCGGGCTTTTTCCCTGGCGTGATCCTCTACCTCAACTACTGGTTCCCGACCCACCGGCAGAGCCGGGTGATGTCCGGGTTCCTGCTGGCGCTGCCGGTCAGCCTGACCCTGGGTGGCATCCTCTCCGGCTGGCTGATGAACAGCATGCAGGGCGTCCACGGCATGTCCGGTTGGCAATGGATGCTGATCATCGAAGGGATTCCGTCGATCATCATGGCGTTCGTGGTGATCGTCTGCCTGGCCGACAACATCGACAAGGCCAAATGGCTCTCCGTCGCGGAAAAAGCCCTGCTCAAGGCCAATCTGCAAACCGACAACCAGGGCAAGGCCACGCGCTTGAGCGAAGTGTTCTTCAACCCTCGGGTGTGGTTGCTGGTGCTGATCCTGCTGACCTTCAACACCGGTTTCTATGGCCTGGCGTTCTGGATGCCGTCGATCATCAAGAGCACCGGCATCACCAATAGCCTGCATATCGGTTTGCTCACTGCCATTCCTTACTCGGTGGCGGTGGTGGCGATGCTGCTCAACGCCCGTCATTCCAACCGTACCGGCGAGCGGCGGCTGCATGCGGCGATCCCGGCCTTCATTGGCGGTGTCGGGCTGATCCTCAGCGCGTTTTTCGCCGATAACCTGGTGCTATCGGTCCTGTTCCTCAGTGTCTCCGCCTCGGGGATCCTCAGCCTGATGCCGATCTTCTGGACCCTGCCGGGCACCGTGCTGTCGGGCGTTGCCGCCGCGGCCGGGATCGGCATGATCAACGCCATCGGCAACCTGTCGGGCTTCACCGGTTCGATGATCACCGCCGTGGCGGAAACGCTGACGGGTAATATCAATAACGGTACTTACGTGTTGGCCTTGTGTCTGTTGGTCAGCGGTGGATTGATCCTCGCGATCCCTGCCTCAATGCTCGGCAGGACGCCCAAGACCGCGCCCACGGCAGCGCAACTGGAGACCGCATGAGTCTGCAAAACAAGCGAGTCCTGGTGACGGCGGCCGGGCAAGGCATCGGCTTGGCCAGCGCGGTGGCCTTCGCCCAGGCCGGCGCCGAGGTGTTTGCCAGCGACATCGACATTCGCGCACTGGCGGGCATCGATGGGGTCACGCCGATGATCCTGGATGTCACCTCGGCCGATGCCATCGACGCTGCTCGCGACCACATCGGTGGGCTCGACGTGCTGTTCAACTGTGCCGGCTTTGTGCACAGCGGCAACATCCTGGAATGCGATGAAGCGTCCTGGGCACGTTCGATGGACCTCAATGTCACGGCCATGTACCGCATGATCCGGGCGTTCCTGCCGGGCATGCTGGCCCGTGGCGGCGGCTCGATCATCAACATGTCGTCGGTCGCGTCCAGCATCAAGGGCGTGCCCAATCGTTTCGCCTATGCTGCCAGCAAGGCGGCGGTGGTGGGGCTGACCAAATCCGTCGCCATCGACTTTGTCGGCCAGGGCATTCGCTGCAACGCCATCTGCCCCGGCACGGTGGACTCGCCTTCGCTACGCCAGCGCATCGCCGACCAGGCTGCGCGACAAGGTGTCGAAGAAGCAGAGGTCTATCGGCAGTTTCTCGACCGCCAGCCCATGGGACGTATTGGCCACACCGAGGAAATCGCGCAATTGGCGTTGTACCTGGGCAGCGACGCGTCCGCCTACACCACCGGGACGGTCCATGTGATTGATGGCGGCATGAGCCTCTGAATTTTCCCTTGAACAGGAGCACTTCATGAAACTGTTGCGTTACGGCGAAAAAGGTTCGGAAAAACCCGGGCTGTTGGATGAAGACAAGCAGATCCGCGACCTGTCGGGCCACGTGCCGGACATCGCCGGGCAGGCCTTGGGCCCGGAAAGCCTGGCGCGTCTCGCCGCCCTCGACCCCCGCAGCCTGCCGCTCGTTACCGGCCAGCCGCGCATCGGGGCCTGTGTCGGCCAGGTCGGCAAATTCATCTGCATTGGCCTGAACTACGCCGACCATGCCGCCGAATCGAACATGGACGTGCCGAAAGAGCCGATCATTTTCAATAAATGGACCAGTGCCATTTGCGGGCCGAACGACGACGTCCAGATCCCCCGTGGCTCGCTCAAGACCGATTGGGAAGTCGAGTTGGGCGTGGTCATCGGCAAGGGCGGGCGCTACATCGACGAAGCCAATGCCATGGAGCATGTCGCCGGTTATTGCGTCATCAACGATGTGTCGGAGCGTGAGTGGCAGCTGGAGCGCGGCGGCACCTGGGACAAGGGCAAGGGCTTCGACACCTTCGGCCCCCTTGGACCCTGGCTGGTGACCCGGGACGAAATCGCCGACCCCCATACGCTGGATCTGTGGCTGGAAGTCGACGGGCATCGCTATCAAAACGGCAATACCCGGACGCTGATCTTCAGCGTGCCGCAACTGATCGCCTACCTGAGCCGCTGCATGAGCCTGCAACCGGGGGATGTGATTTCCACCGGGACGCCCCCGGGTGTTGGGCTGGGCATCAAGCCCAACCCGGTGTTCCTGCGCCCGGGCCAGACCATGCGCTTGGGTATCGAAGGCTTGGGCGAACAGTGTCAGGTCACCGTGCAGGCGGACTGATCATTGGGCTTGCGGCCGTCTTCGCGAGCAGGCTCGCTCCCACAGAAGGACTTCCGATGCACGCGGATATTGTGCCTGCTGAAGATCCCCTGTGGGAGCGGGCTTGCTCGCGAAGGCGGCGTCACAGTCAATGAAGATGTTGAATGTGCCGGCCTCTTCGCGAGCAAGCCCGCTCCCACAGTTTGTCCCGGGTGATCGCCGGATAGGCGTTCAACTCAAATCCCTGTGGGAGCGAGCCTGCTCGCGAAGGCGGCATCACAGTCAATAAAGATGTTGAATGTGCCGACCTCTTCGCGAGCAGGCTCGCTCCCACAGAAGGACTTCCGATACACGCGGATATTGTGCCTGCTGAAGATCCCCTGTGGGAGCGGGCTTGCTCGCGAAGGCGGCATCACAGTCAATGAAGATGTTGAATGTGCCGGCCTCTTCGCGAGCAAGCCCGCTCCCACAGTTTGTCCCGGGTGACCGCCGGATAGGCGTTCAACTCAAATCCCTGTGGGAGC
>NZ_JABWRA010000110.1:0-5199 GCF_014268705.1 Pseudomonas sp. SWRI179
TCGGATCGACAAATAAGGAAAGCGTCGATAACGCGATCTTGAAGCCCCCTATTTATCCTGTGGCGAGGGAGCTTGCTCCCGCTGGGCTGCGAAGCGGCCCACAACCTGACACCTCTGTGCATCAGGTAGATCGAGTCGCTGCTTTTGGGGCTGCTGCGCAGCCCAGCGGGAGCAAGCTCCCTCGCCACAGTGGCTCCCCCACGACAGTCTTGAGTGCCATCCTTGAATGAACGGTGTTGCGGTTCAAGAGGCCGGTTTGGCCCCATACCAGCGAGGCGTATACACCCAGTTTCCACCGGATGCACGCGGGAACACACAGGTGGTGGAGGAGCCGATCAGGACCATCGTGCGCATATCCACCTGCTCGGCGGTGAGCTGCCCCAGCGTGGTGACACGCAGGGTCTGGCCCGGGCGACCAATGTCGCGCCCCAACACCACCGGCGTCTGCGGTGTGCGGTGCTGGCCGACGATCTCCAGCGCACGCCCCAATTGCCAGGGGCGCGCACGGGAAATCGGGTTGTAGAAGGCCAGCGCCAGATCGGCTTCGGCAGCCAGGTCCAGGCGTTTTTCAATGATCGACCAAGGCTTGAGATTGTCCGACAGCGACATCACGCAGAAGTCATGCCCCAACGGCGCACCGGCCTGGGCGGCGGTGGCGAGGGACGCGGACACGCCCGGCAGGATCTCCAGCTCAACCTGGTGCCAGGCCGGATCGCTGGACTCGTGCAACGCTTCGAGCACCGCTGCCGCCATGGCGAACACACCCGGGTCACCGGACGACACGACGATCACCGAACGGCCTTGCGCAGCCAACTCAAAGGCGTGTCGGGCGCGCTGCATTTCTTCGCGGTTGTCGGTGCAGTGCAGCACTTGATCATCGCGAAACGGGCCGGCCATGCGTACATAGGTTTCGTAGCCGAGCACATCGGTGGCCCGCGCCAACTCGGCTTTCACCGCCGGCACCATCAACTCGGCAGCGCCCGGCCCCAGGCCGATCACCGCCAGGCGTCCGCGCGGACGACCGATTTGGGCCACATCCAAGGGTTGAGCGGCAACGGCGATGGCCAGGTTGTCCGTCACCGAAAGGATGTTCGCCGCCGGCACTGAACTGCGGGCCAAGGTGGCGGCATCGCCCGTTGCAGCCACAAAGCGCAGCGCCACCCCGAATTCCAGCGCCGCTTCACGCAAGACCGTGCTGGCCATCAGCGTATCCGCCGCCACCAGGCACGCCAGGCTCCGAAGCGCCACGTTCGCTTGCTGCAAAGCGGCACGAACGGCGCCCGGCAGGTCAGCCAACTCGGCGCTCACTACCACCGCGACACTGCGCGGATAAATCAGCAGTTCGTGAGTGCTCGCCTCACGCTCGGCATGGCCGACGTGGATCGTGCGCCGCGCCTGCGGGTTTTGCGGCAACTGCGCCTGATCCAGCCACGGCGCCGCGCCTTCGATGCGCACCGGCTCACCGGCCAGCAAGTCGGAGACGAAGCGCTTGCCCTGCTCCAGGTCGCCGAGGCTGTAGCCGCTTGGCGGATTGAGCAGGCAAGTGCCGAAACGCAATTCGCCGCTGGTGGTGATGGCCGGCGCGACTTGCAGCGCTGCCGCGATGTCCCGGGCCATGTCATTCACCCCGCCCAGGCCGCCCAACAGAGGCACCACGGCGCTGCCATCCTCGGCCACCGCCAGCACCGGCGGCTCGGCGCCTTTTTCCAGCAACAGCGGCGCCAGGGTACGGATGACAATGCCCGCGGCGCACAGGGCGATGATCGGTGTGTCCTGTTGGTAGAGTTCGCGCAACGTCGCGCCAAATTCCAGGTACTGCCGATCGCCCTCGACCCGCCCGGCCAGGCCGTGGATCAGGGCGTCGGGGTAGCGCTGCTGGATCCGTCGAGCCGTCGCCAGGCTGCCGGGGCCGAGGATGACGATGGCCGGCGTCTTGGCGGCCATCAACCCTGCCACCGTTCGCCCGGCACGATGATCAGCGAGAAGTACGGCGAAGACATCGGCTCGACGTCATCCAACGGCACGATTTTCTGGTTGGCCATGGTCGCGCGCTCGACGTACAGCGCCCGCCCGTCCATGCCCAGTTCCTGGAGCACTTGGCGAACCTTGGGGAAATTGCGTCCCAGCTTCATGATCACCGCCGCGTCCGCGTCGGCGAGGCGACGCTTGAGATCATCGTGAGGCAGGACGCCCGAGAGCACCGACAGGCTCTGGTTGCGATAGACCAGCGGCGCACCGAGCACCGAGGCTGCGCCGAGCATCGAGCACACGCCGGGGATGACTTGGGCCTCATAACGCTCGGCCAGGCGATCGTGCAGGTACATGTAGGAACCGTAGAAGAACGGGTCGCCCTCACAGATCACCGCCACGTCGCGACCGGCGTCCAGGTGCACGGCCAATTGCTCGGCGGCGGTGTCGTAGAAATCGGCGATCACCTGTTCATAGGACAGCGGCGCCGGCAGCACCTCGGTGGTGACCGGGTAGACCAGCGGCAGCAATGTCTGCGCGTCCTGCAAATGCGCCTCGATGATGCCGAAGGCGTTGCCTTTCTTGCCCTTGGCGACGAAGTACGCCACCACGGGCGATTCGCGCAGCAGGCGCAGGGCCTTGACCGTAATCAGTTCCGGGTCACCGGGGCCCACGCCCAGGCCGATCAGACGTCCAGGCTGCTGCATCATTCAACCTCCGTAGCGAGGGCGTTGACGGCGGCGGCGGCCATGGCGCTGCCGCCCAGGCGGCCTTGCATGATCACGAAGGGCACGCCCCGGCTGTTGGCCGCGAGCATTGCCTTGGACTCGGCGGCACCCACGAAGCCCACCGGAAAACCGAGGATCAAAGCCGGTTTCGGCGCGCCGGCGTCGAGCATTTCCAACAGGTAAAACAGCGCGGTCGGCGCGTTGCCGATGACCACGACGCTGCCTTCCAGGTGCGGACGCCACAACTCCAGCGCCGCCGCCGAACGGGTGTTGCCCAGTTCCAGGGCCAAGGCCGGCACGCTCTCGTCGCGCAAGGTGCAGATCACCGGATTGTTGGCCGGCAGGCGAGCGCGGGTCACGCCTTCGGAGACCATCCGCGCATCGCACAGGATCGGCGCACCGGCGGCCAGCGCCTGACGCCCGGCCGTGCCCGCGCCCTCGGAAAACTGCAGGCCATCGATGGCCTCGACCATGCCGCAGGCGTGGATCACCCGCACCGCGAGTTTCTCCAGATCGGCCGGAATGCGCGCCAGGTTGGCTTCGGCGCGGATAATCGCGAAGGAGTTGCGATAGATCTCCTGACCGTCGCGGATGTAATCAAGCATCAAGGGGGCTCCGGGGATGAGCGTCGAGCCATTGGCCGAGCGCTTCAATAGTCAGATTGTGGGCTTGCAACGCGCCGAAACCTGGCAGCGCGGCATCACGAAAATACAGGTCGTAACGACCGGGCGCGACCGCCAGCAAGGTGGCGGGCGCGATATGGGCTGCCGCGCAGGAACGCGGGCAGCCGGACAGATGGACTTTCAGGGTCTGGCCCTGGCGTTGCAGCAGCTCGGCCAATTGACGAGCATCGGCCTTGGTGTCGGCCAGGGCTTTACCGCAGCCACTGGAACCGGTGCAGGCGATGAGCTGCGCCAGGGGTTGGTCGACCGACACCAACAGGCCCAGCGTTTGGAGCCGCGCCAGGACTTCTTCGGCATCCTCGACACACACGTTGGGCACCAACAGGCTTTGCCAGGGCGTGAAACGAAGGCTGCCGTCGCCCTTCTCCCGCGCCAGTTGCGCCGCCCCCCGCAGCATGACCGCATCGAGCCGCCCCAGGGGCGCCGCCGCGCCGACGTAGACGCGGTCGTCGTGCTGGGAATGGATGCCGATGTGCAGTTCGTCGATGGGCTCGTCCCGCTGCCAATCCAGGCAAGCTTGCAGCGGCACGCGGCAGGCCAATCGGGTCATGAATTCATCGTTGGGGATTTCAGCCAACAAGTGACGCATGCGGATCTGGTCCGGGCGGGCCAGGTCGAGGAACAGCTCCAGCACCGCCACCACCAAGGCATGCCCCTGGGCCAGGGGCACCCTGCCCGCCGGTTTATCCAATGGGGAACCGGCCAAGCCGAAGGCCAGCCAGGGCTCGCCATCAAGGACCAAGGCCGACAACCACAGGTCGTGGTGATGTTCGAGCATTGCCAGCGCCTCTCCACCGTCCAGTTGTACGGCGAACTTGGCCGACAGTTCGGGGAAGCGTTCGTGGGTTTGCAGGGTGATGAGGATCTGCTCGGCCAACGGGCGAGTGTCGAAGAGCATCTGCCGGTCGATCCCAGCCGCGGGGCTGAGCATCAGGTTGCGCACGTCATCGCCAGACGGTTTGCGAGGACCAAGCCCGGCGGCCAGCAATGGCTGGATCAGCGCGTCGTGCCCGGGGCCGATCCCGCGGATCTGCAGGTTGGCCCGGTTGGTCGCCTCGATCACGCCCCCGGCGAACCGCTCGGCCACCAAGGCCACGACGTCAGCCTGATCCGCCTGGATGGAACCGCCATCGAGCTTGATCCGACAGATCCCCCCGTCCAACGCCTGGACGACACGCAGCAACCCCGGGCAACCGGAGGGGCGGATGACGTTGGAGGATGGACGTTCGTTCAAGGGCAGACCGGCAGCTGAGAAACGCCACATTGGCGAAGGTGCGCCATTATGCCTGCTTTGCCGGTGGTCATGAAAAGCTTGCCTGTCGGATTGAGGCGAGATTGCTCAAGAACACGGGTTGCCTGATCCAATGATGTTGTTTGTATCGCCGCCATCGCGAGCAGGCTCGCTCCCACAGTTTTGATCGGGGTGTTCACAAATTCTGTGTTCACCCCCAGATCCCTGTGGGAGCGAGCCTGCTCGCGATAGCGGTCTGTCTGAAAAAGTGATGTTGGATGGACCGCCGCCTTCGCGAGCAGGCTCGCTCCCACAGTTTTGGCCAGGCTGTTCACAAATTCTGCGTTCAACCCCAAATCCCTGTGGGAGCGAGCCTGCTCGCGATAGCGGTCTGTCTGAAAAAGTGATGTTGGATGGACCGCCGCCTTCGCGAGCAGGCTCGCTTGTATGGTAGGACTTGAAGGGAGGAGGAGGGACAAGGCTCGATTCTGACTGTTCGCGCAGTACAGACCGTGGGAGATTTCGCCCCTCCTCCTTTCACCCAAGCGCCGATAAAGAATGCTTCGGCCTGGATCGACGATAGAGACAA
>NZ_JABWRA010000111.1:0-5077 GCF_014268705.1 Pseudomonas sp. SWRI179
ACGTGAGCCTGTCCCTCAACGACGACGGCGAGCACATCAGCGGCCAGTTCGAATACGCCACCGACTTGTTCGATGAAAGCACCATCGCCCGATGGGGCCAGCATTTGCTGCACCTGCTCGATGCCATGCTCGACGATGCCACCCAGCCGCTGGCGACCTTGCCGTTGCTGGATAACCTGCAACGTCGCCAATTGCTCGGCGTTTTCAACCAGACCCACGCCCCCTTCCCCGAAGGCCGGCTGGTGCATGAATGGTTCGAGGAGCATGCACAAGCCCAGCCTCAGGCCCTCGCGGTCCAGGCGCAGGGCTCCTCGCTCAGCTATGCCGAACTCAATGCCCGGGCCAACCGCATCGCTCACCGCTTGATCGCCGCCGGCCTGCGCCCGGATGAACGCGTGGCGCTGCTGGTGGAACGCAGCCCCGAGATGATCATCGGCATCCTGGCCATCCTCAAGGCCGGTGGTGCCTACGTGCCGCTGGACCCGAACTATCCGCAGGATCGCTTGCAGCACATGCTCAGTGACAGCTCGCCTCGGGTACTGCTCAGCCAAGGCCGGCTGGCGGAACAATTGCCACCGCTGGAAATCGCGCAACTGTCGCTGGACGACTCGGCCGAAGGCGACGACCACGACCCACGGGTCGAAGGCTTGACCTCCCGGCACCTGGCCTACGTCATGTACACCTCCGGCTCCACGGGCAAACCGAAAGGGGTGATGCTCGAGCACCGTTCGGTGTGCAACCAGATCGGTGCCCTGCAAGAACGCTATGGCCTCAACCCTCGCGATCGCGTCCTGCAATTCGCCACCATGACGTTCGACATGTCGGTGGAAGAAATTTTTGGTGCACTGCTGTCCGGCGCTACCCTGGTGCTGCGCAGCGATGCCTGGATCGCCGGCACCGCAGCCTTCGCCACATTGTGCGAACAGCATGGGATCACCGTCGCGAACCTGCCGACAGTGTTCTGGCAACAGCTCAGCCGTGATCGACATGTGCCGCTGCCGACCTCGTTGCGCCAGTTCATGATCGGTGGCGAAGCGGTGGGCAAGCAGGCCGTGAGCCAATGGTTCGCCCGTGCCGGCCATCGCCCGGCGCTGTTCAATGCCTACGGCCCGACCGAGGCCACCGTGAACGCCTCGATCCGCCTGATGGAAAGCGACCACGACGATTTCCGCTCCATCGGCAAACCAGTGCGCAACACCCAGTTGCATGTGCTCGATGCCAGCGGCAACCTCGTCCCGCTCGGCGTTGCTGGCGAGATTCACATAGGTGGCGTCGGTGTCGCTCGCGGTTACCTCAATCGCCAGGCATTGACGGCCGAGCGTTTCATCGCCGACCCGTTCAGCACCGACCCGGACGCCCGCCTGTACAAGACCGGCGACCTCGGCCGCTGGCTACCTGACGGTACCCTGCAGTACCTGGGCCGCAATGACGACCAGGTGAAGATCCGCGGTTTCCGCGTGGAACTGGGTGAGATCGAAGCGCTCCTCGCCGGCTGCGCCGGTGTGCGTGAAGCGGTGGTGGTGGCCCAGGAGAGCCAACCGGGTCAATCGGACAGCAAGCGCTTGATCGCGTACCTGTGCGGTGAACCGGTGCCGGTGGAGCAGTTGCGCAGCGCATTGCTGGCGGCCCTGCCCGACTACATGGTGCCCAGCGCCTTCGTCCAACTCGAAGCCCTGCCGTTGACGCCCAACGGCAAGCTCGACCGCCGCGCCCTGCCCGCACCGGGCCAGGAAGCGTTCGCCAGCCGAGCCTACGAGGCCCCACGGGGCGAGGTCGAACAAATTGTCGCGACGGTCTGGCAAGACCTGCTGGGCATCGAGAAAGTCGGTCGGCATGACCGTTTCTTCGAACTCGGCGGACATTCGCTGCTGGCCGTGAGCTTGATCGATCGCCTGCGCCAACAGGGCCTGAGCGCCACGGTGCGCACCGTGTTCACCGCGCCCAGCCTGCGGGAGATGGCCCAGGCCTTGAATCGCAGCGATGAGCCCTTGTTCCTGGCCCCGGCCAACCGCATCCCGGCCGATTGCACGGCGCTGACACCGGACATGCTGCCCCTGGTGGAACTGACCCCGGCGCAACTGGAACGGATCGTCAGCGCCGTGCCTGGCGGCGCCGCCAACGTGCAGGACATCTACCCCCTGGCCCCGTTGCAACAGGGCATCCTGTTCCATCATTTGCTCGGGCACGAAGGCGACGCCTACCTGGTGCGCTCAATGATCGAGTTCGACAACCGCCAGCGCCTCGATGCCTTCACCGCCGCCTTGCAACAGGTGATCGACCGCCACGACATCCTGCGCAGTGCCGTCCATTGGATCGGCCAGCCACAAGCGGTCCAAGTGGTGCAGCGCCGGGCCGCGCTGCCGATCCACCCCATAACCCTGGCGGCCGATGAGGACCCGCGCGCCCAGCTGGAGCGCTTGAGCGATCCACGCCACCTGCGCCTGGATTTGCAACAGGCGCCGCTGATGCGCGCCTGCATCGCCCAGGATCCGCATTCCGAACGCTGGTGGCTGGCCCTGCTGGACCACCACATGATCAGCGACCACGTGTCCCTGGGCATCGTCCTCGAAGAAATCCAGCAACTGATGCAGGGCCAGGGCGCGCAGCTGCCGGCGCCGATGCCTTATCGGGAGTTTGTCGCCCAGGTGCTCGCCACGCCGCCCCAGGCCCATGAAGCCTATTTCACCCGGCGCCTGGCCAGTGTCGAGGAACCCACCGCACCGTTCGGTGTGCTGGACGTCCAGGGCGATGGCGCCCAGGTGGTCGAAACCAGCGTGCGTCTGGACCGCGACTTGAATCTGCGGATCCGCGCTCAAGCGCGCCTGGCCGGCGTGACACCGGCGGTGCTGTTTCATATCGCCTGGGCCCAGGTGCTCGGGCGCTGCACCGGCCGCGACGACGTGGTGTTCGGCACGGTGGTCGCCGGCCGTCTGCAAGGCTCGCTGGGCGCCGACCGGGCCCTTGGTGTATTCATCAACACCTTGCCGGTGCGGGTACGACTGGCCGGGTTTGGCGTCAGTGCGCTGGTGGACGAAACCTACCGCGACCTCAGCGAACTGCTCGCCCACGAACAGGCCTCCCTGGCCCTGGCCCAACGTTGCAGCGGTGTCGGCACGGGCCTGCCGCTGTTCACCACGCTGCTCAATTATCGCCATCAGACCGACGGTGGCTCGCTGGCCAACGAAGATCAGGTCTTGGCCTGGGACGGCGTGCGCTTCCTGAGCAACGAAGCCCGCACCAACTACCCGATCGAAGTGGCCGTGGCGGATGAAGGCGACGATTTCTCCGTGACCGCCCAATCCATCACCGGCATCGACCCGCAACGTATCGCCGCGTACCTGGCACAGGCCGTCACCACATTGGTCGACGCCCTTGAAAAAACTCCGGAACGCCTCGTCAGCCAACTGGACGTGCTGCCCGCCAGCGAGCGGCAATTGCTGCTGACGGACTTCAACCGCACCGCCAGTGATTTCGGCGCCGCGCAACCGATCCATCACCTGTTCGAAACCCAGGTCCAGGCCAACCCCAACGCCGTGGCCCTGGTCTGCGAAGAACAGCAACTGACCTACCGCCAGCTCAATCGCCGCGCCAATCACCTGGCCCGGCAGTTGCTCGCCCTCGGCGTCGAGCCCGACCAGCGCGTGGCGGTCTGTGCCGAGCGCAGCCTGGACATGATCGTCGGCCTGCTCGGTGTGCTCAAGGCTGGCGCCGCCTACGTGCCTATCGATCCGGCCCATCCCGCCGAGCGCATGGCCTTCATGCTCAACGACAGCCAACCACGGGCCTTGCTGAGCCAGTCGGCCTTGTCCTTGCCGTCCGGCGATCTGCCCCTGTTGTTGCTCGATACCCGCGAATCGCTGCAAGCGGCGGATGACGCTGATTGCGATGCGAATCCGCAGGTAGCGGGCCTGACCGCCGAACACCTGGCCTATGTAATCTACACCTCCGGTTCCACCGGCCAGTCCAAGGGCGTGATGGTCGAGCACCGCTCGGTGTTCAACTTCTGGCACGTGCTCGGCCGCACCACCCACCAGCACTGCCCGTCCCCGGCCACCGTGGCGCTGAATGCCGGGTTCTTCTTCGACATGTCGATCAAGGGCATCTCGCAGCTGTTCTCCGGCCACCGGCTGGTGATCATCCCGCAGTTGATCCGTGCCAGCGGCCATGAACTACTGGACTTCCTCGAGCAGCACCAGGTGCACGCCTTCGACTCCACGCCGTCGCAACTGGACACCCTGCTCGCCGCTGGCCTGCTGGAACGCAGCAGCTACCAACCGGTGAGCGTGCTGCTCGGCGGCGAGGCGATCAATGCCGCGACCTGGACGAAGTTGCGCGACTGCCCGAGCATCCGTTTCTACAACATGTACGGCCCGACCGAATGCACGGTGGACGCCACCATCGACCTGATCCGCGACCTCGGCGAACGCCCGAGCATTGGCCGGCCGATTGCCAACGTCCAGGTGCATGTGCTCGATGCCCTTGGTGAACCGACACCGTTGGGTGTGGCCGGTGAACTGCACATCGGCGGCGCCGGCGTGGCCCGGGGTTACCTGAACCGGCCCGAGCTGAGCGCCGAGCGTTTCGTCGCCGACCCGTTCAGCACCGCGCCGAACGCGCGGCTGTACAAGACCGGCGACCTCGGTCGCTGGTTGGCCGACGGCACGTTGGAATACCTGGGGCGCAATGATTTCCAGGTGAAAATCCGTGGCTTCCGCATCGAGTTGGGGGAGATCGAGAACGTCTTGCTCGGCTGTGCCGGTGTCACCGATGCCGTGGTGATCGCTCGCGAGGACAATCGCCTGGTGGCGTACCTGTGCGGTGAGCCGGCCAATGCCGAACAACTGCGCAGCACCCTGCTCAAGCACCTGCCCGAATACATGGTGCCCAGCGCCTTCGTCCACCTCGATGCCTTGCCCCTGACCGCCAACGGCAAGCTCGACCGCCGCGCCCTGCCAGCCCCCGGCCTGGAATCCCTGGCCAGCAAATCCTACGAAGCGCCCCTGGGCGACACCGAAATCGCCCTCGCCGGTATCTGGAAAGACCTGCTGCAACTGGATCAGGTCGGCCGCCACGACGG
>NZ_JABWRA010000112.1:0-3742 GCF_014268705.1 Pseudomonas sp. SWRI179
GCACCTCCGGCTGGGCCTGAAGCAGGTCGAGCGTAAAGTCATAGGGCGCGGGCAAGTCCTTGGTCAAGGCATTGAGCGCATCGCTGTCGCGTTGCAATTGTTGGGTCAGGGTCTTGAAGCGCTGCTGTTGGGCTCGCAGCGCTCGCCTCAACCAGATGGGCAGCCTGGCGTGGATAAACTCGACATGGGTTTTGAGGGTAGACATGTTGAACCTCCTTCCTTGGGGGTTGTTGAATATTCGGGTTTCGGCACTAAGCAATGAATTGACGGATGTCGCCGTTGCCGCCTCGCGACCTCGGCGACAAGGCTGATCGTCAGACTCGCGGAACACTTGACGTTCGCAACGCCCACCAAGGGCCGACAAGATCGGCGGTTATCCGACGGACCAGAATCTCGAGTTCGCGACTCTTCACCGAGCGGTAGATAGCCATGGTGCGCCGGAACTGATCGTCATTGAGCGTTACCGGTTGGCCCGCAGTCCAGTCCACGTCCGCTACGGCCTCCAGCGGCGTATGGCGCCAAACCATTTGGCCATTTTCCAGAACCTGCTCTTGGGCGCTCGGTAAGCCGGCGTCTGGATGCATGAGGTTATCCAGCAGCACTTGCGGCCAACCGGACGGATCCACGGGTTCGCTGAACGCATCCACCAGGCCGTTATCCACCGCATCCCAGATTGCCAGCCCATCTGTCCAATCCCGGGACATCAATCCCAGGTAGGGGCGCCAGGTCATTTCGCCTGTCCGAGGGGTGTGGTCATGGCTGTCGAAGGTATCCTGGGCATCGCTGAGCCAGTCGATGAATCGCTCCCGCGTCATCAACGACTGACGCTCGGCCGCCACCGGATGTCGAGACGTCAGAGCAAAGTTCCAGTAGTCGTACTGCTCGCTCAAGAAGTTGGCGAACGGCACCCCCTGATGCACGAGGCGCGCACGCTGGATCGAATCGAACATCGTGAAGTGCAACTCCAATTCGGCGATGTCAGGCTGTTCGCTATCCAATGCACGTGCTTGCAAGCGGCTGCGTATCTGCTCCAGCTGCAGGTCGAAATCCGCAAGTCGGGTCGGGAGCTCACCGTGGATGCTTTGGTATCCGATGTAATGTTGGAGAATGCCGACGCCCCTCATACGATCGTGATAAGCCAACCCTAGATCCGCCTCCCTGTCAGCGTCCTGCATGGCCCCGGAAAACCAATCGATGAAACGTCTGCTTCCGGCACTATCGCGGGCAACCTCCAAGGTCCGCTGGAAACTGGGGGAAACAAAGAGCCAGTCGTCGATGGTGTAGCGAAACGAGTCGGGAGCTATTGCGCGAACGGCATGGATTTGTGCGCTGGGCAACGGATTGTCATCGAGCCACAATCCAATCGTGTCATCCCTTGGATGCGCAGCAAGCGCGGGGAGTAAGTCATCCTGGATGTTGCTGATACGGTTACCCCGCAGGTCAACGACAATCATGTCCTCTGACGGTCTGGATAATACCGCCAGCGCCAGCGCCGGAACCCGCTCGAGTCCCGAGTTGGCCAGTTCCAGTTCACGCAAGGCTGTCAGCTCCGGTAGGTCAGGCATCTGGCTGCAATTATTGCCACTCAGGCGCAGGTCTTCCAAAGCAGTAGCCGTGCGCAGGAATGCGCTGCCCTCCTCGTCCAACCGAAGGCCGCACCGCACCAGATCCAGCGCTGATAACCCTGGCAGGATAGTAATTGCCTGCAATTCCTGAGGGGTAAAATGTAAATTTTCGGCCCAAACCAGCTCACGCAGGGAATGTAGTTCGGCCAGTTGCCCGATGGCCGCGACCAGGTCAGCGCTGGCTCCAGCCTCCCCACCGCTACTGATGCCGGACAGATGAAGGGTTCGCAAACTTGGATCGGTACTCAGCAAGGGGGTGAACACATCCGCGTTCATGTCCAGCGGGTTGCTGCTCACCGACAGCTCCATCAGCATGCGCAATTCCCCTACTGCCACGGGCAGTGCGGTGAGGTTATTGCGGTGCAAATGCAACGTATCGATGTTTGGAAACCTGCGCAAAAACTCCGAGGGATCTTGGCTGAGCGCCATATCCACCAGGATCAGTTCCTCAATATGCTCAAAGCTTGCGCTGATGGGTGGCAAGTGGCCGATGGGGTGCCCCACCAGTCGCAATGAAAATTCACTGCCGTCTCGGCCGGGCTCGGGCACGCGTCGCCAGGCCCGACGAATTTCCGTTGCTACGTCTGCCCGTAAGGAAATACGCGTCTGACGATCCAAGGTACCTTCATGCGGGTGGTGGACCCCTTCATGAACCACCCATTGGCGCAGTTCATTGTCCAGCGTCGTCCATTCGGTTTCCAGATGGGTGACCAAGTCTTCCAAGCTGATGCGTTGACGAATGGCCTCCCTGGTCAGAGAGCTTTGAAGCCTCGCCAGCTCATTCCCCGCGTGGCTCGGATAAAGTCGTTCCAATCGTTGCCCCAGGGCCCCTCGCCATTCCGACAACGGCAACCGTCCACGGCCACTGAGGGGATACCCCAAGCGCCCGTTCAGCCACTGCGGGCGAGCCGCACCCTTGTCGAGCCCTCTCATCGCCAGGTGGCGACGCAGCCCTTGCCGATCAGACAGGGCTTGTGCAAGCAGCTCTGTACGAAGCCTGGCTCCTTCCCAGATGTTCAAGCCCAACGCCTGGCGTGCGTCATCCGGCATCGCCCTGAGCAATGCATCTTCCAGGCTCAGCGCGTCCGCCAGTTCGTTTCCCTGTTCATCGAAGGGACGGTACGCGTCGCCCTCCTGGCGAAGTGTCTTCAACGGTCCTGTTGCACCCACGTCAAGTGGACTGCTCAGTTCACGCTGGAACAGGCGCAGGCGCACCCGACCTTGCAGTTTAGGCATTTCGCCGATCAGTCCCATGACCAGACGGTCACGGTCAGCGCTGCTTTCACCGCGTTCCAAGGCCCGCAAGGCTCGGCCCAGGCGCAATTCCCGCAGGGTTTCAGCGCATTGACGGCCGAGGTTTTCGCTCACGTGCCCTTGCAACAGGCGAACCCGATCCTGCCCCGCGGCCTGGCTGGCGAGTTCATTCGCCAAGGTTTGCGGCAGCCCGGGAAAATCCCGGACCAAGGGCGCAGCCAACGGATCGATCGTCGTGGCGCGGGCCATGCCGGCCGTTACCCTCTGAGTGTTGGCTTGTAGATGCCGGGCCCAGCGCCCGGACAACAGACGGCTCCGCTCCAGTGCGGGTAAGCCGATGCCATTTTGTCCCAGCATCACGTTCTGCTCGCTCGTGCTCAACCCGGCCAGGACGCGCTCCGCCCAGGCCTCGTGATCAAAGTCTGTATTGCTCAAATAAAGTGAGCGGGTATCCGTTGCATCACCAATGGGGTGTACGGTGATGCCATCGTCGTAGCGCAACGTCAAATCGCTTGGCCAACCCGGCAGTTCCTCAAGCGTCTGGATGATTCGAAAGTCACCCCCTTGCGGCGCCTGATCACGTAGCAAACGACCAACAGTGCCGCTTACCTGCTGCCAGTTCCAGGCTTCATCCAGCGCATCCGATAATATCGCCGGCAACGGTTTTCCCTCGACTTGCAGATAACGCAAGTGCGCCTCGCTGATGCCGACCTGGCGTTGCACCGTGAGAATCGCAGCGTCGTCCAGTTCGGCCGGCGTCTCGGCAAAATTGCGCAGCAATGACAGGTTGTCCCGTTGCAACGGGTTACGATGGGCCCACTGCCAGCCACGGGTTCGGCTCCATTCCAGCGGCGGCGTTACGC
>NZ_JABWRA010000113.1:0-2728 GCF_014268705.1 Pseudomonas sp. SWRI179
CGATAAGTCAGGCGCCGCTCGCCACGAACCACCGCCACGGCATCCGGCGTACGCTGGACCTGCGCTTCGAACAACCCATGGATCGTCTGCTGCCGCGGATAGTCGGCCTCGGTGGCGTTAAATGTCACCAGCAGTTGCTCGCGCTCCGAATCCGGCAGGATCGACAGGTGCTGCAAAAGCAGGTCCGGCTGCTGCTCAAGCATGCCGACCAGGTTCTCCAGCGTGTGTTGCACATAATTACAAAGCCGTTGCGCACCAATGCGTGCCGGGGTCATGACGGTAAAGCTGAACCCTTCGCCCTGGTCATCCACCGACAACATCAGCGGGTAATTGGTCCGCTCCTCGCCACCGAGAATCTGGATACCGTTCCAAGCCGACAAGGTCTCGCTCGACACTGTGGTGCCGGTGTGGCGATAGTTGAGCAAGGCACTGAACAACGGCGTCGGCGCCTGCACACCGCTGCAGCGTTGCGCCAGCGCCAATGCGGCGTGTTCATGGCCCAGTAACGCGGTCAGGCGAGCATGGGTTGCTTTCACCCCCGCACGAACCCCGGTTTGCCCGACACTGACCCGCAACGGCAGGGTATTGATGAACATCCCCAGCGCCCGGTCGGCCCCCTCGCCGCCCTGCATCCGCCCCACCAGCACCGTACCGAACACCACATCGTCCTTGCCCGATATCTTGCCCAGCACTTGCGCCCAAACCAGGTGGTACAAACTCGCCGCGCTCACCCCAAGCAGACGTGCCTGGGCCCGCAGCCGCCGACTGAGGTCGGCCGCGACGTCCTGGCGCACCTCTTCGAGGCCGCTACCATCGCCTTGCACATCCTGCAAATCGAACGGCAGCGTCGGCTCGTCGATGTCACCGAGCATTTCGCGGAAAAAGGTTTCGTGCGCCTCACGGCTCACACCCAAGCGAGCCTGGGCCACGAAGTTGCGGTACGGCACCGACGCCGACAGCCGCTGCGCCTGACCGAGCATGTGCGCCTCGATTTCCGCCGACAGCACCGCCAGTGACGTGACGTCGTCCACCAGGTGGTGAAACAACAGCATGCCCACCCAACGTTGGTTCGCCAGGTCTTGCGCATGGACGAGCCGCATCATTGGCGCCTGGCGAATGTCCAGGCGATAGAACCGCGGGTCGAAACGCTGGTGCAACTGCGTGGCGATGTCACCCTGGCTCGGATCCAGCGCAACCGACTCGACACTCAGCGGCGCGTCTCGCCAGACCACCTGCATGGGTTCGGGAAGGCCTTCCCAGAGCACGGCGGTGCGCAGGATATCGTGGCGGTTAATGACGGCTTGCAGCGCATGGGCGAAATCTTCCAGGCGCGTGAACTGGTCGAAACCGAATATCACCTGTTGCAGATAGGGGTCGCCTTCGGCGGCAGCCAGATGGTGATAGAGGATGCCTTCCTGCAGCGGTGCCAAGGCATAAATGTCTTGGACGTTACTGACGCCGCCCGGCACCGCCGCGACGACCTGCTCGATCTCCGCCTGGGACAGATCGGCCAGCGGCAGCATGTCCGGTGTGATGCGTGTGCAACCGGCCGGGATCCCGTTGGCCGGTACGACAACTTCCCGATAACCCCCGACGGCGGCGGCCAACGCGGCCAACGTCGGCTGGCCGAACAAGACCCGCACATCGACGCTCAGCTCGACCTGGCGCAGGCGTTCGATCATTTTCACGGCCAATAACGAGTGACCGCCCAGTTCGAAGAAGTTGTCGTGGCGACCGACCTGTTCGAGCTGGAGCAGGTCTTCCCAGATCCGGGCAATACTGGCTTCCACTTCGCCTTGTGGCGCCTCGTATTCACGAACAATCACTGCCGAATGATCCGGTGCCGGCAGCGCCTTGCGGTCGAGTTTGCCGTTGGGGGTCAGCGGCAGTGCGTCGAGCCGGATGTAGGCGGTTGGCACCATGTATTCCGGCAGTTGCTCCAGTAGATGAGCCCGCAGAACTTCGATGTCGGCGAAAGCTTCTGGCGCATGATGGGTGAAATAGGCGACCAGGCGTTTTTCCCCCGGTACATCTTCACGGGCCAGCACCACGGCTTCCTTCACCGCCTCATGCTGCGCCAGCCGCCCTTCGATCTCGCCCAGTTCGATGCGAAAACCCCGGATCTTCACCTGGTCATCGTTGCGACCCAAATACTCGATATTGCCGTCCGCCAGGTAACGACCCAGGTCACCGGTACGGTACATCCGGGCATTCGTCGCGGTGCTGAACGGATCCCCCAGGAAACGCTCGACGGTCAATTCCGGACGGTTCAGGTAACCCCGCGCCACCTGCACGCCACCGATGTAAATCTCCCCGGCCACGCCCAGGGGCGCCGGTTGTCGATGGGCATCGAGCAGGTAGATCCGCGTGTTGGCAATCGGCTTGCCGATGGGCGTGCTGTCCGGGGTGTCTGCCCCCGTGCAGTCCCACGCCGTCACATCCACCGCCGCTTCGGTCGGGCCGTACAGGTTGTACAGGCCAACGTGCGGCAGCTGCGCCTTGAAGCGCCGCACCAGATGCCCCGGCAACGCCTCGCCGCTGCATATCACCCGCACCAAGCCTTCGCACTGGCCCGCTTCGCCATGGGCCAGGAACACATCGAGCATCGACGGCACGAAGTGCAGCGTGGTGATGCCCTGGGCCTGGATCACTTCGCGCAGGTACGCCGGGTCGCGATGCCCGCCCGGACGGGCCATCACCAGCCGCGCGCCGCTGAACAGCGGCCAGA
>NZ_JABWRA010000114.1:0-2725 GCF_014268705.1 Pseudomonas sp. SWRI179
GGGGCTGCTTCGCAGCCCAGCGGGAGCAAGCTCCCTCGCCACAGTGGAGCGTGTTCATAATCACCGTCGTGCCGGCAACATCCACACCAACCCACTGGCCTTGGCCCGTTCATGACACAACGCCAAAACCGCGCGTCGCTCCTCGTTGTCCATCCGGCTCCACCGGGTAATCTCGGCCACGGTGCGCTGGCAGCCGGTGCAGATGTCGTCATCGTCCAGCGCGCAGATATTCACGCAGGGCGACGGCACCGGGCGTTCAGCGGCGCTCATGGTTCCTGCTCGACCAGATCGCGGGCGTAGCGCTGGGCGTTGTGCACATAGTGCGCCGCGCTGGCCACGAGCATGTTCTTCTGGGCCTCGGTCAATTCGCGCACCACCTTGCCGGGCGAGCCCATCACCAGCGAGCCGTCGGGAATCTCCTTGTTCTCGCCGATCAGCGCGTTGGCGCCGATGATGCAGTGCTTGCCGATCTTCGCGCCGTTGAGGATCACCGCGTTGATGCCGATAAGGCTGTAGTCGCCTACCGTACAGCCATGGAGCATGGCGTTGTGGCCAATGGTCACGCCGGTGCCGATGGTCAGTGGATAGCCCATGTCAGTGTGCATCACGGTGCCGTCCTGCACGTTGCTATCCTTGCCGATCAGGATCAGTTCGTTGTCACCGCGCAGCACGGCGTTGAACCAGACACTGGCGCCCTCTTCGAGGCGGACCTTGCCCACCAGCGTGGCGTTGGGCGCGACCCAGCTCTGTGGGTGGGTTTCGACACGGGCATCGCCCAGGCGGTATTTCATGGGAATCCTCGGGGCATCAGGTGTTGATGAAAGTCTTCGGCGGGGTGTGCAGGTCGATTTCGGCGTCGTACAGCAGGTTGACCAACTCGACGATCATGATCGCTGTCAGCCCCCAGATCTTGTAACCCTCGAAACGATAGCTGGGCACGTACCAGCTACGGCCCTGGTAGTCGATGCGGTGGGTATGCTCGCGCGGGTCCTTGCGGAAAAACTCCAGCGGCACGCTGAACACGGCGGCGATCTCGGCGTCGTTGGCTTGGTATTCGACGTAATCCGGGATCACGCCGACGTAAGGCGTGACCTTGATTCCGTGCAACGAAATCAGTGGACTGAGGGGACCGATCACTTCCACCAGGCCGGGGGGCAGGCCGATTTCCTCTTCCGCTTCACGCAAGGCGGTGAAAATCAGGTCGGGGTCTTCCGGGTCTCGACGTCCGCCGGGGAACGCCACTTCGCCGCCGTGGGTCGACAGACCGCTGGCGCGCAGGGTCAGTACCAGCTCCGGTTCATCACTGCGAGTGATCGGCACCAGCACCGCCGCTTCAGGGAAACGCCGATCGGTCTCCAGATCGCGCGGCGTGTGGTTGGTTACTCGATGCAGTAGCTCGTCCAGCATGAGACTTCTCGATTTATTCGCTGCCTAGCATCATGCACCAATCACGCAAGCGGCCCAAGCCCCGGACCGCGTCATGTCGCGAAACGACAACTTGCCGATACCGCCCCGTACACGCCAAGATAGGCGCAGCCTCCAGGAATCCAAGCATGAAATTCTGCAGCCAGTGCGGTAACCCGGTGACCCAGCGCATACCCGAGGGCGACTCGCGATTGCGCTTTGTCTGTGACACTTGCCATACCATCCATTATCAGAACCCCAATATCGTTGCCGGATGTGTACCGACTTGGGGCAGCAAAGTCCTGTTGTGCCGACGCGCCATCGAGCCACGGCGCGGTTATTGGACACTGCCGGCGGGCTTCATGGAGAACGGCGAAACTGTCGAGCAGGCCGCGGTGCGCGAAACCGCCGAGGAAGCCTGCGCCCGGGTGCGTAACCTGAGCATCTATACGCTGATCGACGTACCGCACATCAGCCAGGTGCATGTATTCTTCCGCGCCGAGTTGATGGACCTGGACTTCGCTGCCGGGCCCGAAAGCCTGGAAGTGAAGCTGTTTGAAGAAGCCGACATTCCCTGGGACGAGCTGGCTTTCCGCACAGTGGGCCGTACCCTAGAATACTTCTACGCTGATCGGCGAGCCGAAGACTACCCGGTGCGATCCGAGTCGATACCGCCGCTGGCCCAGCCTGCCAATACTTGAAAATCCAATATAGCCGCGACACCTCTAGGGATATCGTTTCAATGCGCTGGTTGCTTGTCCTGTTCTGCTTGTCGTTTACCGCCGTGTCCCAGGCCGCCGCCGTGGGAACCTATAACGGCAAGGTCATTGAAAAAGTCCTGGTGCTGAAGTCCGCCCATCAATTGCAACTGATCAACGACGGCAAGCCGCTCAAGACCTATCGCATTTCCCTGGGCAAGGGCGCCAAGAAAGGCCCCAAGCTGATCGAAGGCGACAAGCGCACCCCCGAAGGTTTTTACTGGATCGACTGGCGCAAGGTCAGCGACAAGTTCTACCTGTCGATGCACATCTCCTACCCCAACATCAGCGACGCCGCCCGCGCCCGCCGTGAAGGCGTGGAACCGGGGGGCATGATCATGATCCACGGCACCCCGGATTCGGAAGACAATCCTGAGCAGTTGTTCCATACGCTGGACTGGACCGACGGCTGCATCGCCATGCGCAACGTGGACATGCGCGAGGTGTGGAACCTGGTGCCGGATGGGACGATGATCGAAATTCGTCCGTAGCGCCCCATTTTTTGCGGCGAGGGGCTCCTGTGGATAAGGGTTCCTGTGGCGAGGGAGCTTGCTCCCGCTGGG
>NZ_JABWRA010000115.1:0-2226 GCF_014268705.1 Pseudomonas sp. SWRI179
TGCGCTTGTACATCCTCGACGAAGCCCTGCAACCGTTGCCGATTGGCAGCATCGGCGAGCTGTACATCGGCGGCGTCGGCGTGGCCCGTGGTTATCTGAAACGCCCGGACCTGACCGAAGAACGCTTCCTCGCCAGCCCGTTCGTGGCCGATGATCGGCTGTACCGCACCGGCGACCGTTGCCGTTTCCTGGCCGATGGCAACATCGAATACCTGGGGCGTCTCGACCATCAGGTGAAGCTGCGCGGCCAGCGCATCGAATTGGGTGAAATCGACGCGGCACTGCTGGCCCAGGCCGGTGTTCGCGACGCCGCCACCTTGTTGCTCGACCAGCGCCTGGTGAGTTTCTGGTGCGGTGACGCCGATGAGGCGACCCTGCGTGCCGACTTGAGCGCCAGCCTGCCCGCGCACATGCAGCCAAGCGTGTTCGTGCAGCTCGATAACCTGCCGCTCAACAGCAACGGCAAGCTCGACCGCAAGGCCCTGGCCGCCACGCCGCTGCCACACAGCCCAAGCGACCAGCCACGCACCGCGCCACGGGACGGGACTGAAACCGTGCTTTGCGAACTGTTCAGCGAAGTGCTGGGTGGTCCGGAAGTCGGCATCGAGGACAACTTTTTCCAACTCGGTGGTCACTCCTTGCTGGCCACCCGCCTGGTCAGTCGGGTGCGTGAGCGCCTGGGAGTTTCCCTGCCCCTGCCGCTGGTGTTCGCCCAACCAACGGTCGCGGCCCTGGCCGAGCATCTGCGCACGGCCATGCCCGGTGAGTCGATCACCGCGCAACCGCGCCCGGCGCACTTGCCCCTGGGCCTGGCCCAGCGCCGCTTCTGGATGCTCAGCCGCCTGGTGCCGGAGTCCCGCGAGTACCACATGCCATTCGCCCTGAGCTTGCGCGGCGAGCTGCAAGTCCAGGTCTTGCGTGAAGCCTTCGAGCAGGTCAGCCAACGCCACCTGGTGCTGCGCAGCCGGATCGTCGACGTTGACGGCGAGCCGCAACTGCTGATCGACGACCACGGGCCGGCGCTTACGGTCACTGGCGTTGCAAGCCAGGACTGGGCCGCGACCTGCGCCAACGCCCAAGACGAACTGATGACACCGTTCGACCTGGCCGCCGCCGCGCCTTGGCGTGCGCATCTGCTGCAACGCCAGGGCAGCGACGAACACCTGTTGCTGGTGTGCCTGCACCACAGCGCCACCGACGGTTGGGCCATGCAGTTGCTCATCGACGAACTGACCCAGGCCTACACCGCCGGCCTGGACGGGCAGTCGCCAGCCTGGAAACCACTGGAAATCGACTACGTCGACTTCGCCCTGTGGCAGCAGCACCCAGACACCCAGGCCCGGCGCAGTGCCAGCCTGGACTACTGGAAAAACCACCTGGGCCAGGACGACTATCAGCTCGACCTGCCCATCGACCATCCACGTGGCGCCGAAGCCGATCGTCGCGCCCGGCAACTGACTGTCCGCCTCGGCAGCCAGCGCGCCGAAGCCATCCGACAGTTCGCCCGTCAGCGTGGCACCACCACCTATGTGGTGTTGGCCACGGCCCTGAGCGCACTGCTGGCCCGCTACAGCGGCCAGCGGGAGATTCGCCTCGGCACCCCGGCGGACCAACGTGACCACGCCCAGACCCAGACCTTGCTGGCGTGCCTGGTCAACACCCTGGTGATCCGCAGCGACGTCGACCAACGGGCCCCGGCCGAGCAACTGCTCGCCAGCCTCGAGGCCGACCTGCGCGCCGCCCAGGCCCACGCCGACCTGCCTTTCGCCACCTTGGTCGGCGCCATTGCGCAGAATCGCGACTTGAACCGTACGCCGCTGTTCCAGGTGCTGTTCTCCCTCAACTACGGCCGGGTCGACAGCAGCCAGTGGCCGGGGCTGAACGTCGAAGAGCAGATGCTGCCGGTGATCGACGCCAAATTCGAACAGAGCTGGGAAGTCCAGGACGACGGCAGCGACATGACGCTGGCGCTGGAATACCAATCGGCCTTGTACGACGAAGCGACGATGCAACGCTGGAGCGCGCAATGGTGCGCGCTGCTCGACGCCCTGGTGGCCGCTCCTGGGCGCAACCTGGTCGAGCTGTTCCCGCAACAGCAGGACCAGCAGCAACTCGACCGCTGGAACGCCACCGACCGTCACTACAGCGGCCCGAGCAACCTGCACACCGCCCTGAGCCAGCAAGCGGCCCTGAGCCCCAACGCCCCGGCGCTGGTGTTCGAAGGCC
>NZ_JABWRA010000116.1:0-1918 GCF_014268705.1 Pseudomonas sp. SWRI179
CTAAATGATCAAAGAAACCCCCAACCCTCCCAAACCCGCCGCCACCTTCCCCTACGGCGACTACGCCCCCGAAAAGCTGAAAGAAGCTGCCGACCGCGCGATGGACCATTACCTCAAGCCCGACAACAGCGAACCAGAACCCAAACCCTCAGTGCAGTTGTTCACCGTATCGGACAACGTTGACACCGAAACCCTGCTAGCCAACCTCAACGAGACCCTGGCCTCGGCCAATGCGGTGCTTAGCGACCTCCTGTTTGACTTGGACGGTTCGCGTCGACATGTCGCGTTGGGCGTGGCGCAGATGATCGAGCTGGGGACATTGCTGGCGAACAAGGCCTTGGACCGGGTTGAGCTTCGGACTTGATGCGATAAGTGCCGGCCTCATCGTCGGATCGCCGCCCGGAGCAAGCTCCCACAGTGGTTTCGTGTCGTTGACAAATAGGCCAATCGACACCAAACCCTGTGGCGAGGGAGCAAACTCCCTCGCCACAGTGATTCACACAAGCCTTGAGTAACAGCATGCGCGGCTGGCATGGATTGGAAAACTACTGATGACGGTTTTCGAGGCGGCAAACCTCTTTTTCTATGCCAATGCATTCGACCGGTTCGCTCACGCCTTTCTCAAAACGACGTGCATTCATCAACAGGCCTCCCTTGATACCGCCGATGAATGCGAAGGCACCTTCACTTGCGCCGGTGTTACGCCCTGATAGATCCACGGCCACGCTGTTAGGTCTGACTTCATATACCCAGCCGCCGTTTTGCGCTTGGGCGATGGCCCAGATCTTGGCATCGGTATAGTCGCGAAACGCCACAACGGCCGAGTTGGTAAAAGCGCGCGACTCTGGATCACTCGCCAATCTCAAGTTCGGTACCTGCGAGTTCCAGGCCCGTAGCCCTTGGGCAAGTGCAGCCGCCCCCTGTACAGAGTTGATTAGTGGAGAGCCGACTGCCCAGAGCGATTGCTTACTCGTTACCCATGCTAGACCTTCCGGGGGCGTGATCCGGCTCCAATCGATGCTCACCGCCGCGACCTCCAATGGGCTTTCATGGCCCGTCGGTTCGCGGTAGTTCGGGTTGGGCTCACAATCGGCAAGGTTGTCTTTCTTGCATGCTTGCCTGATGAACTCGCGCTTGACTCCCCCCGGAAAACTGATTTCCTGCTCGCTGACAGCTCCCCCAGATGCATCCTGGTCAATACCATGAGGGGCTTTGATCTCATAGACCCATTCCTTGGCGAAGCGCTGGGCGAGACCCTGATCGCGGGTTGTGCTGCTGTAGACCGATTTCGCTGCCCCAGCACCGTGGCTCCACCAGTCATACATCCATTCGGGTACTGGAAAGCCTACGGCTTTGGGTAAGATCCCGTTCTGGAAGGCGTCGAGTCCCTGACCCGTGGTGTCCCCTCGATAAAGCGTGTCCATATCGGTGCGCCAATGCAAAGATGGCTTGGTATCGCGGATCGACACGTCAGTATCCGCCGTGACCTGAAGCCAGGCGGTATACCATGGCTCCTCTTTTCCATCGGCTCCCCACGCGTCGGCGCCCGGTTGCCACATACCTGCAAGCACCACCGCCGCGACAGCTGTGGCCTGTATGAAACTGTTATTGATTGTCATGATTCGATGCCTTATCAGGAACGGTGAAGCCCTGTCGAATCACATACGTCATGACAGCCTATGCTTCGACGTGACACGTCTCACTTTGGGGTCTGCGGGGCAGAGCGAGCCGAGCCACCGCATCAGTTATGAGGGTAGATCAAGGCGGGGGGAGGGGTTGGCGTTGCGGTGCGTGGACTTGTAACAAAAAGGCTGGTTGACACAGTTCCCTGTGGCGAGGGAGCTTGCTCCCGCTGGGACGGTCCGACGCCTCGGGTGAAGCGGCCCCAAAGCAGGCAACTCAATTTGCCCGAGGCACC
>NZ_JABWRA010000117.1:0-1670 GCF_014268705.1 Pseudomonas sp. SWRI179
CGCGACAGCGATGCGCTCAATGCCTTGACCAAGGACTTGCCCGCGCCCTATGACTTTACGCTCGACCTGCTTCAGGCCCAGCCGGAGGTGCGCGTGTGGAGCCGGACGACAGCACGCGGGAGCAGTCCAGCAGACGTCGTGCGCCGGGCTCGGGTCAAGCGCGGTCCCTACGTCACCGACCGGTCGTTGTCGATGGTCGAGGCGGCGATGCTCAATTACCCCCCCACCGATGCGGTGGCCGGGAGTGATTTCGATAAAAAAGGCAAGGTTTTCATCCAGGGCAAGCCGGGAGAGTTCCTCCACTGGGAGGGCTTTTCAGACACCCTCCCGTTGCCTATCACCCCGGCCAGTTTCGCGCAGCTTTGTCGCCGCGTGGATGTCGGAGGCGCTTATCGCACACTGCTCGAAACCCGGTTGCCGCGTATTGGCAGCGACACGCCCGCTGTCGCCAAGGCTTACCTGGCCTATTCACGCAGTCAACTGGCCTATGACGCCTACGAGGCGAAGTTGGACGGGCGCCTGGATCAAACCGGCGAGCGGTTGCTGGCCTCTGTCGGGGTGCAACTGGAAGCAGGGCGCACGTCGCCGCTGGCCTGCGAGATCAAATCCTTGGAACTGCTCTCGGTGCCGCTGTTCGGCGCCCGGATCTACTGGGGGGTGCAAGGTGATGCCGAGGGCGTCCGCCCGGTGGTGCTGCACATGCCCCATGACGTTGTCGCGCCCATCCAGCAGTTTTCCAGCTTGCAGGCCATGTCGGCGGAGCTGACTGAACGGGTCCGAAAACGCAGCTACCGCCAGAGCCTGATGCGCTACCTGCCGATGCGTTTGCAGGCCGAACTGGGCGCGGCCTTGCATGACCAGGTGGAGTGGGAAGTCAAAGACAACCTCAACCTTTTCCAGGAAATCCACGCCCGTATTACCGGCTGGCGCGAAGGCGAGCGGGGCGAAACGGGTGACAGCCGGCGCATCAGGGTGCCGACGCCCCGCGTCGCTTGGAGCCTTGGCGATGTGCGCGGGGATCATTGGCACAGCCGCTACCACGAATGGCGCGGGCACACCCTGGCCAACGCTTCGGCCTTGATGGTGTCGACCCGGGACAAGGATTGGCAGGCGCTGTTGGCGCGTTTCGAATACTGGGAGCACTTCGCCGAGCAGGCGCTGATGGTTGCCGCCAGCTTCATTCCGTTCTGTGCGCCCATCGGCATGGCCGCGGCTGCGGTGGGCGGGGTGCGGCTGGTGTATGAAATCTTCGAGGGCATCCAGGCGTTCAACGAAGGGCATTCGCAGGAGGGCATCGATCATATTTTCAATGTGTTGTTCGGTGTCGCCCAAGGTGCGTACCTGGGGTTCGTTGGAGGGGCGATGGAGCCCATGCCGGTGCGTGATGGCAGCACCCGCCTGTGGAATGGCGACGTCACGCCGTTTGCGGCCAGGCGCCCGCCGCCGGTGGAGGCCGAGCTGGACGCCTGGGGTGTCTGGCGCACGACAAACGAGGCGTGGGTGCGCATTGACGACCGTTATTTTGAAGTGCAAGGCACGGAACGCGATCTGGCGTTGCGCCTGCCGGGCAGTCACCGAGGCGTAACGCCGCCGCTGGAATGGAGCCGAACCCGTGGCTGGCAGTGGGCCCATCGTAACCCGTTGCAACGGGACAACCTGTCATTGCTGCG
>NZ_JABWRA010000118.1:0-1662 GCF_014268705.1 Pseudomonas sp. SWRI179
CGGCGTTTTTCAAGGTAGTTGTCGCGTTCACCGTTTTGTTATGCCACTTTTGCGATCACAGTAAGCTCTCTTTCAGGGTTCAGATACACCGTCCCGACTGGCCTCCAGTTACGTGTTTCTCCTGACCACCGTCCAGGTTTTTTCGCTCTAGCTAATCTGTAAACAGTGTCACGGCGGGCGAGGATTTCATTGTCCTTGCCTTCATGACGCTGGGCCGGCGTGACGAAGCGGATGCTGCTATGGCGATGCACGGTGTTGTACCAGACCATAAAATCCCGAACCCAGACACGCGCATCATCCAGACTGTCGAACCCGCCCAAGGGCCACTGCGGACAGTACTTCAATGTTCTGAATAACGACTCGGAATAAGGGTTGTCGTTGCTGACGCGAGGTCGTCCTCGCGAAGGCGTAATGCCCAAATCGTACATTTTGGACAGCAGTGTCACCGACTTCATGGGCGCGCCATTATCCGAGTGGAGCACCAGCGGCTGCTGCCAGCACTTTTCCTGATTCACGCTTCGTTGCAGCAGTGCCGCCGCCTTTTCTCCGCTTTCTACTTCGTAGACCTCCCAGCCCACGGCTTTGCGGCTGTAGATGTCCTCGATCAAGTAGAGATAGTAAAACTGCCCGCGAATCGGCGTGGGCAGATAGGTAATGTCCCAGGACCACACCTGGTTGGCCGACGTCGCGGCATACGTCGTCGGTGCCGCATGATGCTGTGGTCTCTTGGCTCGTGACCTGTGTTGCTGCTGGCCCGCAGCCTTGAGCACCCGATAAAAGGTGGCCTCCGAAGCGAGATAACGCCCTTCGTCTGCCAATTGCGGCACGATCTGACTTGGCGGTAAATGGGCGTAGGCCTTGCTGTTGCACAGCACCAGGATGTTTTGGCGCTCCAGTTCACTGAGCGCATTACCGGGTATGGGCCTGATCGTTGTCGTACGGCCATCGGCGAGGATTTCGGACGGTAAACTCCAGCGTTGCAGCGTCCTGAGCGAAATGCCGACTTCCTGACAAGCAGGCGCCCTACGGGCGCCCGCCGTGATGGCTTCGTTGAGCCAACCCACGAGCAAATACCGTTCTGGCAACAAGGTCAGTTGTCCTCGTCGTCGCTTCCCCAGTAGGCATTGAGCTTTTTTCGCAGCACCAGCAGAGCCGCCGTTTCAGCGAGAGCGGCATCTTTGCGGCGCAGTTCACGTTCCAGTTGTTGGATGCGTTTCTTGTCTCCCCGCACTTGCGCGGCATCAGCTTTTCTACCGATCGGCTGATGGGTGCTGTTAGCAATAAACTCGTTGCGCCAAGCGGCGACCTGCTCAGGGAAAATGCCCACTCGGCGGCAATATTCGCCCATTTCCAGTTCCGACAGTGCTGATGTTTCGATGATCGCTGTCAGTTTTGACTCGGCTGACCAGTTCTCTACTGGTTGATTTTTTTCGGACAATTGAGTGCCTCGGGCAGCCGCTTGTTTGCGCCATTGATAAAGAGAAAAATCGCTGCAACCCTCACGACGCGCGACCTCTTTGGCAGAGAGGCTAAGGGGCGGAAGCATCATTTTCAGCAACGCGGCTTTACGTTCAGGTGAATAGAAAGGCATGACCATACTCTTGCCGCCCCCGAAATGCTTTTAGGAATTTGGAGAGGCGACAACTAGCCTGACACCGGGGG
>NZ_JABWRA010000119.1:0-1623 GCF_014268705.1 Pseudomonas sp. SWRI179
CAACGGCTACATCCAATGCACCCGAGCTAGCGCCCGCTGCGATGGTGATGGTCTTGCCGCTTTCCAACGTCACGGTGACCGGACCGTTTTGCGCGGTGACGGGTTTGCCGTCGGCGCCGGTCAGGGTCGCGGTGTAAGTGATGGTGCCGTTTTCGTTCACGGTTGGTGTGGCGGTCAACGTCACGGTGGTGGTGTCATCGACATCACTGACCACGGTGCTGACCGGAGTCGTGTTCGGAGCGATAGCTTCGAGGTTGCCGCCAGTGGCGGTACTGATGCTTTCGGTGACGGTGGTCGGACCTTGATAAACGTCGTTACCCACAGCGACATCGAGCGTACCCGAACTTGCACCGGCTGCGATGGTGATGGTTTTGCCGCTTTCCAACGTCACGGTGACCGGACCGTTTTGCGCGGTGACGGGTTTGCCGTCGGCGCCGGTCAGGGTCGCGGTGTAAGTGATGGTGCCGTTTTCGTTCACGGTTGGTGTGGCGGTCAACGTCACGGTGGTGGTGTCATCGACATCACTGACCACGGTGCTGACCGGAGTCGTGTTCGGAGCGATAGCTTCGAGGTTGCCGCCAGTGGCGGTACTGATGCTTTCGGTGACGGTGGTCGGACCTTGATAAACGTCGTTACCCACAGCGACATCGAGCGTACCCGAACTTGCACCGGCTGCGATGGTGATGGTTTTGCCGCTTTCCAACGTCACGGTGACCGGACCGTTTTGCGCGGTGACGGGTTTGCCGTCGGCGCCGGTCAGGGTCGCGGTGTAAGTGATGGTGCCGTTTTCGTTCACGGTTGGCGTAGCGGTCAACGTCACGGTAGTGGTGTCATCGACATCGCTGACCACAGTGCTAACTGGCGTCGTGTTTGGAGCAATGGCTTCCAGGTTACCGCCCGATGCCGAGGCAATCGATTCGGTGACGGTGGTTGGGCCTTGGTAGACGTCGTTGCCGACCGCCACGTCCAATTCGCCTGAGCTCGCGCCCGCTGCAATGGTGATGGTCTTGCCGCTTTCCAGCGTCACGGTGACCGGACCGTTTTGCGCGGTGACGGGTTTGCCGTCGGCACCGGTCAGGGTAGCGGTGTAGGTGATGGTGCCGTTTTCATTCACGGTCGGAGTAGCGGTCAACGTCACGGTGGTGGTGTCGTTGACGTCGCTGACCACAGTGCTAACTGGCGTGGTGTTTGGAGCGATGGCTTCGAGGTTGCCGCCAGTGGCGGTACTGATGCTTTCGGTGACGGTGGTCGGACCTTGATAAACGTCGTTACCCACAGCGACATCGAGCGTACCCGAACTTGCACCGGCTGCGATGGTGATGGTTTTGCCGCTTTCCAACGTCACGGTGACCGGACCGTTTTGCGCGGTGACGGGTTTGCCGTCGGCACCGGTCAGGGTGGCGGTATAGGTGATCGTGCCGTTTTCGTTCACGGTTGGTGTGGCGGTCAACGTCACGGTGGTGGTGTCGTTGACATCGCTGACCACGGTGCTAACCGGAGCGGTGTTAGGCGCGATGGCTTCGAGGTTGCCGCCGGATGCATCTTTGATCGACTCAGTGACGGTGGTTGGGCCTTGGTACACATCGTTGCCAACGGCTACATCCAACGCACCCGAGCTAGCGC